>MHDC01000011.1 GCA_001803415.1 Microgenomates group bacterium RBG_16_45_19
CAATTTATTGATGACGACAATCATTTGGAGATTAAGTTTAAGGGCATTTTTTAAGACAAAGCGGGTTTGGGGCATGGGGCCTTCTTGGGCATCAACAATCAGCAAGGCCCCGTCGGCCAGGCTCAAAGTCCGCTCTACTTCACCGCTAAAATCGGCGTGACCGGGAGTATCGATGATGTTAATTTTGACACCTTGATAGTCAATGGCGCAGGTTTTAGCCATGATGGTGATTCCCCGCTCGCGCTCAAGATCATGACTATCCAAGATACAGTCAACCTGCATCTCCGCTTGATTGTCGCGAAAGACATGGGTTTGCTTGAGTAGGGCATCGACCAGAGTAGTTTTGCCGTGATCAACGTGAGCGATAACAGCGACGTTTCTGAGGTTCTGAGTTAGGGTCATAGGCTTGGCTGTAAATTCATAGCCAGGACCACGACTAAATAAGGAAATTAGTGGCAGGCTAAGGGGTAAACGGGTATTGTAGCAGAAGTAAGGAGGATAAGCGAAGCACTTGGACAGCGCCCCTATCCTAAGGGAATCAATCCAGCTCAACTCAGAGCCAAGCAAGCAAAAACAGAATTGGTTTAAATCCTAAGCTTTTCTTTCAAGTGCCCATCTAAAAAGTGAACTTCATGACATAAATCAAAACCATGACCGCGATCACCGTACTTTATGTCACGGGCGACAAGCTGAGTTATGAAATCGATATTTTCAGGAGAATATAGAATTGGATTAATTCCAAAATCAGCACAGGTTTGGCAGAAAACATGCATGGCTGCATTTTCATCAAACTGAACGAGTGTAGCGCATTTTGGTTTCAAAACTTTGCTTTTGGCCATGAGTAGAAAATTATAAGACCTGTAAATGGAGTGTCAATATCTGATGAGGGAATGAATCAATAATATGATTAACCTCGGAGGTTGTTTGATCTAGCAACCTCGGAACAGGCATGATATTTTGGTTTTTGATGATGAAAGTTGAATTACCAAGGTTGCTTGAGGCGACAACCTCCGAGGTGGAGTTTAGACCATAAATTCAACCCGTAGAGTGATTATTGAAAAATAAGCATCCTACGGGTAAAATGAAAGGATGAGAATCTATCTTTCAAATCAGGGGAATTTGCGCAATTTTCACAGTTTCGCCAGATCACTTGACATGTCTAGCCCCAGCCGACTAGAGATTTCAACCCACGACAAATGGGTAACCGTACACCCCGCAAATCTAGTTTTAACGGCATCTTTGGCTATGAAAGTGGGCAAAGAGAATACTGCAATTGTGGGAAATGTACCCGATACGGGCAGATACTTGGACCGGATGGGACTTTATGATCTATCCAAAACTGCTTCTCCATTTGTATGCCATCAAAAAGAGGAGGCGGGTCGATTTGTACCAATTAAAGTCATCAAGACTTCAAATGATCAATCTCGTTTCATCACTGATATCATCCCGCTTTTACATTTATCGGAAAACAATGCCACAGTGGTGAAATACGTTATTGGAGAATTAGTACGTAATGTGCTCGAACATGCCCATACTTCAAATGGAGCTGTGGTTGTTGCACAATATTTTAAGAAAACTAATCGAGTCAGCGTGGGCATTTGTGATACTGGTATTGGTATCTGGAAGAGTCTGAACACTCACTGGCATCCTAAAACTGATATTGACGCCATTAATTTGGCGCTAACCCCGGGAATTACTGGTACAACCCGAAGAGAGGGTGGGACGTCTGAAAATGCTGGCGCAGGATTATTCTTTATTAAATCAATTGCCAAAATTACTCGCAATTATTTTGTGATTTTCAGTGGGAGTGCCGAGTATACACTTTTAAAATATCCAAAGCGAGTTAAAAAAGCACCCAGATTGTACGCTGACCCAAACCGAGATCCTCATCGCAGTACAAACGATCTGCCATGTTTTCAGGGTACGCTAGTGGCCGTAGATATTTCTCTTGATGAAACGCCCGAATTTAATGATTTATTAGTTAGCATTGGCAAAGTTTATGATGACGCTATTCGTGAACGTAAAAGAAAAAAATACAAGGAGCCTAGATTTGTATGAAAAAGATTATCAAACTTAGCCATATGGTAAATGACTTTGCCGAAAATAAAGACGTAGCCAAAAAAATCAGAATCGAAAAGATTATGCCCGCTTTAACCGAAGGGCATGAGGTGGTCTTGGATTTTGGAGGTATTAGTGGGGCCACGCAATCATTTATACACGCGCTCATCAGCGATCCAATTCGCAAGCTAAAAAACGTGGCTTTGGACAGACTGGTTTTTAAGAATGCCAATGATGACATCCGTGAGATTATTTCAATAGTTTATCGGTACATGCAGGAAAGTTTGGATTGAGAAAAGAGAGTGTCTACAACCTCGGAACAGACATGATATTTTAGTTTTTGATGCCCAAGAGTCGGGCTCTTGTTGGAAGTGTTTCTCGGGGATAAGTTGGCGGTATAGCCGGCGGAGCTGGTGATTAATTTTGTCAAAGAAAAGACGGCGACGAAGATTGAAGAGGGAATGGAGTCGGGTGGGTAATGGTTATTCTACTCCGAATGTTGATATAGCTAGATAAATAATTATCGACATCAGATGATCAAATGGGGTTATACCGAAGACAACAGTGATATTTAGTTTAGATTTACGTTAATTTTTACAGCTATGATAACGAAGTTTGACATCGGATAATTCGCATATGCATGAACAGGGTTTACCAGGTTCTGAAAAACATGTAGGCGTACGACATGAAGCGCGAATCCTCCAACCCGAAATCGCGTTGAGTATGATCACTCGGGGTGCAAAGTTTGTGGAGATAGACTCATTTGAACACTTAGATGCTGAGACAGTCCGTACGCTTGCGCAATATCATCGGGAAGATAGACCTTTGCTGGTTAACGTATTGTCTGGGGAAGTTAATTTAGAGGGTGGGATATCTAGAAGTCTCATTGATGCATTTGTGTCACATCTGGAGGGGGTTGATGGAGTTATAGCTAGTCCAATGGCTGGTCCTGACTATACTATTAGGGGAACAGAAGCACATTTACTCAGTAATGTACATTGTCTTGGGACTTCACTTTGTACTACATCACACGAGCGATTAGCCCGCACTTCATCACCTCATAGAGATCGCGCCATTGAAGCAGAGGTGATTCATTCCAAGTATACAGTAATCGAGGATCTCCCAAGTCTGGTCAAGCAATACCAAAATTTGGGGAAAAAGGTGGTAGTAGTATCTGGGGTCTTTGACATATTACACCCAGGTCATTTAGCATTATTTACCGAGGCAAAAGAACAGGGTGAGGTCTTGGTGGTACTGACTAACAGTGATTATTCAGTAGGTTTACAGGATAAAAATGCTAATGGTGAACGGCCAATACACCCCTTGGGTGATCGAGTAGGGGTATTAGGGGCGATGGATTTGATAGACCATTTGTCAGCATTTGACGAAAAATCAATTTATCAAATCCTCGAGCAATTACCTGGCATTATTTATGTAAAAACAGAGAAGGATATTGGTAGGGAAATGATTCAACAAGAAATGGATTTAGTTAGAAATTTGGGTGGCGAGGTACGGGTTGTAGCCACAGTCAGAAGCGCTAGCACGGCAGAAAGTTTGTCTTCGACGGGTATAATTTCAGCAATTCGGACACAATTACTCGATCAGAAATTATGGGATTGTGAAATGGCTGAATATCCAGATGAAGTCAGGGGATTACTCTATGGAATGATTCTTAAAATGGCCAAGTATGATGAGCAAACGGGAAAATTGACGCAGATTAGGGATGCTTTGGTCCAGACGAAACGGATGAAACCCGAACTCTCATTAGCGATTGAGGTGGCTCAGATTCGGGCATTGGGTGAGGTAGCTGAAGAAATGACAACAAAAGGTTTGGTTGGAGAGAAGCCATATCACGCTTATATGGTACCTTATCTGCTTGGAAGGGTTCTAGATTTGGATACTTTTATTTTACCGATGCAGATTAGACAGTCAGAGGGTTACCCTTACGTCATGGTAGGTGGCTTTAAATTGAGAAACGGGCAATGGGTGGTGTATAACAGTCAAGATAGGAGTTTCTCAGATCCGTTTATATTTGAAAATAAGTTTTGGAAACCACTGCCTAATCAACTGAATTATATTACCAAAGATAAGGATTTTAGGGCTAAACGGATTTTTGTCCATCCCCCAGAGACGCAAAGACAGGCAGTGGCATTATTGATGATTAAAGACGAGTTAAATAAGGCTGAAGCAGGGCAACAATCAGAATGGATAACCTTATTTAAGAAGACAGCGAGTTCGTGTTTTGATGATTTTATAGATTCTGAACAAATACCGAAAATGGTAAGTCAGACTAAGTTAATGAGTGAGAGAACCTATCGCCATGAGTGTCCAAAAATCGTAGCTCATGGAGGAGTAGCCATCCTAAATGCCGAGACTCAATTTCCCGAAAACTCAAGAGAAGGCATTGGTGCCGCATTGGAATCTGGCGTGGATGTAGTGGAAATAGATATTGTTCCCACCGGTGATAATCAGTGGATCGTGTCTCATGACATAGATCTGGGCATTGCCACCAAAGGCACTGGTTTAACCACTGAAAAAACACTGGCTGAGTTAACTCAAACTGAACTTCAAGCGAAAAGCGGTGATAGACCAACAACCCTGATGAGCCTCGATGAAGTATTAGCAATAGTTGCATTATATAGGCCAGGTGATCTAGAGCTAAAAGTTAAAATTGATGTGAAATTTATGACGCCAGAGGCGGTAGCGGGATTAGTCAATTCCATAAATAAAAGTAACTTGTCCCCGAGTCAGATATTAGTGACGTGCGGTCCGGCCGAGTATATGTGGTCAATACGGGCAATTGATGACACGATAGGTTTTGAGTTTAATACGGTTGAACCAGTCAATTTTATGTTGTCCCATGGTTTGTATTCCCGCGAAATGATAGAGGCATTTTTGGCGTATATAGTTAGGTGGGCACCATATATGAATGCTAAGCAAGTATCTTTGATGCAAGTAGCGATGAATTATTGGGGCAGGGAAGTATTTCAGAATTTGGTTAAGTTTTTACACGATCAGGGTATGGGAGTACAAATATGGACTGCGAGCACTATGGCTGAGTATGACTATGATAGACAAGTGGGAGTAGATTACGTTTTAATGCATGACCCAAGTCTGATCAGTGAAGTAACCCAAAACAAAGATAAAAGTTAATCTTGAAAGATCAGGATTTAAGTTCTAGATAGGTAAATGTTATGGCAAGAGTGTCCGGGGTGTTAAATCTAATATTGGGTGGTAAAATCAGTTGATAAAATAGGATTTCTTATGATTAGTCCGGATCAAAGATTATTGGATAATCCATAATCGGGCAAAAATCCGGACTGATAAAGGTCAAACGGGACGATTAATGGACTAGGGGTGGATGGGTGTCCTTGAAGGTCAGAAGGAAGAATTGAAACTCACAAATTTAGAGGCAAATTTTTTTGGTGAAAGTGTACTACTGACGATGAAGTTGGGGGTGGATGGCCAGATGGAAGTGATTGGCTCCGATCCAGAGACTTTGGAGAGAATAAAACAAAAAGATCCAAACAAAAAGGATGTTTATATCAGCGTCAGGGTTCCACCATCAAAATACTCCAATCGCTCCTTGGCTATTGTGGTGGGGAAGCTGGATGGAACTTGCCCGGTCATGTGGGATGACGATAACGCCAATTTATTCGCTCCAGTATGGGAAACCAAAGCCAAATTGGAAATTGAATTGCTAAAAAGGCACAACAATACTGCCCGGAGGCAAAGATAGCCTTAATTACCAGTCAAACAGCCGGAAATACCTGGGACGATAAAAAACCCAGTACGGCGTCAGTGAAATTAAATATTAGCCAGTTGGTGGTTTACGATGAGGCTGAATTGATACCCCGGGATAATAAAACCGCGTTTGATTACGGCTTTGGAGTAGAAGACAAACTCGTTAAAGAGCACGGGCCGGATTATCGTCAGATGGTTGAGACGCTCAATCAGAGTAAGTTTCCACCTCACGGCGTTTTGGAATACTTATTGAGAGAAGCAAATCGCGACTTGGGTAGACAGCCCTACGGTCGATCTGGCTTATGCACAAGCCAGAATCGCTGAGGTAGTAAATTTTGAAAAATACCGGACTCCGTCAATGAATAAAGCACCGGTAGATTTCCTAATGCCCCCAGTGCAACCGTCATTTGGAGAAGTGCTGATGTTGGGAGATAGTGGTCAATTGTACCGATTAATTATTCCGGTACCGGGATATGCCATGGGCAATATGGAACGGTTGGGGGTAGACCTGAACCGAGATGATAATTTTCCTTGGATAATTGAACCGGAAAAATTGTTGCTTTTTACCATGCGGTGCAACAAGATTTGGCTGCAGAATATCCGGTTTTATCGAAAGGATAATGGATTGAGAGGGAATGTAAGTACGGGTGGGGACTGATAGAGGCCATGGTAGAATGAGATTAATAAAAATAATTTCTGGTTAAGGGGGTGAGGGGAGATGGATTGGTTATATACGATCGTGATTATATTAGTGGTGGTGTGGTTGGCCGGATTTTTACTTAAAATTGGGGGTAAATTTGTCCACTTGATCTTAATGATTGCCTTGATTTTATTTTTACTGCGATTATTCGGCATTAATTTGTTTTAACGATAGGACTCAAATACTGGTCTATGGCTGAGCCGGGGGAGTTAGATTTACTGAAGGACGAATATTGGATTGTGGGGTGGCCGGTGTTTGCATTGCACTCGGACCGGTTCCCTTACTTGGTTTATCGGTTGGCAGGCGGGATCTATTCATTGGTAACGGTGCCGAAAAAGATAAAGGATAAGTTAGCCATGTTGGAATGGGTACAGATGCAAAGCTTGAAGTATAAATATCAGGCTTGTTTGGTCTTTTCGGCCAAACAGGCGTACTACTTTAACGCTCCAGGCAAAATTGAAGAGACCAGGATCCCGGCTATGGGTGGGACGATTGTCAATTGGGATAAATTGAGAAGCGGTGAGATTAAGGAAAAAGTAATGGAGGGAAAACTCAAAGTTTATGCCACCGATAATCCGAAGAGCGAGTTGCCCAATGTCACTTCGACGGGAATGAGGATTGCTTTTGAGGGGGTGGAGCCGCTGGTAGCGGCAAATTAAGGTCGTGGGTTAGCAAAATTTAATTGGCTTTGTCGTCCATGGGGGTCATGAGTTGGAAGTAGTTGCCGTCGGGGTCAGCTAAAGTGGCGATAGTCATCCCACTTTGGTCCTGATCCATGGAGTAGGGTTCGGCAATAACGGCGGAGGCTAGGGGTTTGAGACGTTTGAATTCACCGTTAACATCACTGGTGGTGAAATTAAGTAAGAGGCGGTGAGAGTCACGGCTTTTACCCTTGATTTTATCGTGGGACCCAATCATGAAATAAAGACCCCCGGTTTCAAAACCGGCATAACCGTCATCCTGCCAATCCGGGTCTTTGCCGAAGACCTGAGAGTAAAAAGCGACCAGTTGTTTGAGGTTGTCGGTGTTAACCATGACCGAAGAGAAGTGCAGCATAGATCTCCTAGTTATTTAGTAATAGTATTAATATAGCTGATTTTTGTGGAGATGGGGTGAAGAAATGGAGATTATGTCTTTAAGCGTTTGGATTTAGGGGTATAGTTGGTAGAGGAGATGACCTTAGTACCGCGGCGCTCGATGTCGCGGCGAGCGTTACCGGCGACAGCCCCACCTTCTTGGGCGTCACGAGTCAATTTGGACATGCCCTGGGCATTTCGGTCACGGGTGAGTTGGGTAGTGGTAGCTTCGCCGAGCAGGGTGAGAATGAGTTCCAGGTCAACCATGTGATCCCGAAGGTTTTCCCGTTTAAGACTTTTTAATTTCTTATACTGCGCCACCGTAAGACCGAAAGCCCCGGTCATGATATCGTTGGTCAAGATGGCGTAATCTAATTGTGATTTGGCCCCACGCTCACTCCACTCCTCGGTTAAGTCTTCACGAATAGCGATACCACGCATGCGTTTTTCAATCCAGCCTGACGGATAGCCTTTAGCTTTATATAGAGCCCGGGTGCGTTTGGTACCGAGCTCTGGATCTTCGATTTCTTGAACGCGCTCATAACCAACCCGAGCCAGCCAGCGTTTAAAAGGCTCAGCTTTGAGAGAAGGAATGGATTGGATAATGCGAAAAATACCTTCAGTGTTGGCACAATCAGTGGTGTATTTTTTACCATCAGATGCCTCTAATTTCAGTCCGTGACAAAATGTCACAACCTCACTACCCTCTTCAGTTAAACGCTGCTTAAGTTTCCGCCAGTAGGCACTGGCATCGACGCTTGCTGTCAGAGCAGCACAGATATCAACAACTGAAAACCACCATTCGTATTGGAAGATAATTCGGCGGATTTGTTTCTGGCGGAAAACGGCAATCTTGGTATCTGGAATCAAGGATGAAGGGTTCATGAGTTCAATATATCACCCGAAGGATAGACGAAACAAGATATGAATATTGATTAATAACGTTACTCGACAACGCGAATTAAGTTCGTGCCTAAGATTATTATAAATTCAATAAAGGCAAAGAAATACCAACCAATTATTGCCCCAAAATGATATGGCTCAGACGGCTGTCCGATTACAATAAACAACATAGTAATTACGAGGCATGCAATAACAAAGTTAAGTATGGTTAGACTAAGTACTCGAACAAGTTTCTCCCATCGTTTAGTTTTAGACTTTGATATGTTTATACTTAATCTGACAGATGGATATAACAGGATTAATGGCAATACCAGCGAGATGATTAGTGTGAAGATGAGATAAATAATGCTTAGAAAATCTTCTCTGTACATGTGAATTGAGTATAGCAAATAGCAACAAAAAGCCGGGGGGGAGCCCCGGCTTTGAATTAAAATATGAGAAAACACCTCTGAGGATGCCAGGCGGCAACCTCCGAGGAGTTTTTTTACATCATGCCGCCCATGCCATCCATGCCGGCGCCACCGCCCATAGGAGCATCTTTCTTGGGTTCAGGGATGTCGCAAATCAGGCTTTCGGTGGTGAGGATCATGGAAGCGACCGAAGCAGCGTTCTGCAAGGCAGAGCGGGTGACTTTGACGGGGTCGAGAATCCCCATGACCAGCATGTCGCCAAATTCCAAAGTGGCGGCGTTGTAGCCATAGGAAGTAGACTTGTTGTCCAGGATCTTCCTCACAATCCAGCCGTCATCCTGACCGGCATTTTTGGCCAGCCAGCGCACCGGTTGTTCGAGCGAATCGTGGACGATTTTAATCCCGATAGTCTCGTCAACGTTGGTCCCTTTGAGATCGACTAGGGCTCGACCAGCCCGCATCAGGGAGACGCCACCGCCGGCGACTACGCCTTCTTCAATAGCGGCTTTAGTGGCGCCAACCGCGTCTTTAACCCGTTCCTGGAGCTCTTTGAGCTCGATTTCGGAAGCGGCGCCAACACTAATAACGGCGACCCCACCGGCCAGCTTAGCCAAGCGTTCTTCGAGTTTTTCGCGGTCAAATTCGGAGTCGGTTTTGTCGATTTCCCGGCGAATAGCGGCAATCCGGCCATCGATAGCGCTTTTGCTGCCTTTACCACCAACTATGCGGCAGTTATCTTTGTCAGCCCGGACGGAATCAGCTCGACCGCAGTCTTCAGGACTGGCCGATTCCAACTTGCGGCCGGTTTCTTCGGAAATGAAGGAACCACCGGTCAAAACGGCAATATCCTGGAGCATGGCTTTGCGCCGATCGCCAAAACCGGGAGCTTTAACGGCTAAAATATTAAAGGCACCGCGGATTTTGTTGACTACCAGAGTAGCCAAGGCTTCGCCTTCAAGCTCATCGGCAATGATGACGATATTCTTACTAATTTTGATCATTTTCTCGAGGAAGGGAAGCAAATCGGCGATGGCCGAGATCTTCTGGTCGGTGATGAGGATATAAGGATCCTCGATGATCGATTCCATGTTGTCCGGATCGGTGACGAAGTAGGGTGAAGCAAAACCTTTATCGAATTCCATACCCTCGGTATGTTCGATCTCGATATCCATGGTTTTGCCTTCTTCAACCTCGACGACCCCATCCTTGCCGACTAATTTCAAGGCTTCGGCAATTTTGGCGCCGATATCGGCATTCTGGGCGGAGATAGTAGCTACTTTCTCCCATTCGGCTTCCTTGACTTCTTTTTTAGTCTTGGTAAGTTCGGTGACCACTGCGTCAACGGCCAGATCAATTCCCCGCTTCATGAGCATGGGATTGGCCCCGGCAGCGATGTGTTTCATGCCACCAGAGACAATCTGTTGAGCTAACAGGGTGGCCGTGGTGGTGCCGTCGCCGGCGATGTCGTTGGTTTTTTCGGCCGCCTGCTTAACTAATTGCGCCCCCATATTTTCGAAGGGGTCTTCCAGCTCAATCTCCTTAGCCACCGAAACGCCATCATGAACGACGCTGGGCGCCCCCCATTTTTTATCGAGGGCAACGTTGCGGCCCCGGGGACCTAAGGTAGTCACGACCGCTTTGGCTAATTTATTAACGCCGGTTAAAAGATGCTGGCGGGCGTCATCGCCATAAGTAATTTGTTTGGCCATAATTCGACTCCTTTCAGTCGCTCATTACAAGTTTATTTAACAATGGCTAAGATATCTTCAAACTTTAAGAATTGATATTCGATATCTAAGATTTTGACGTCGTTGCCGCCCCACTTTTTATAGACAACGGTGGCGCCTTTGTTGACCGGAGCTTTAATCTTGGCGCCTTGTTCGGTGACCCAGTCACCGCCGACGGCTAAAACGGTGCCGTGCTGGGGTTTTTCATCGTGAGAATCGGGTAAATAGATACCGGAATCGGTTTGTTTTTGGGTGGCGCTGGGTTTAACTAGGACGTATCCCGGGAGGGGATGAAGTTGGTCAATGTTCAAAGCAGATAACTTTTTGGCCTTTTTAGCCATATAAATCCTCCTAATAAATAACTTAACGGTTGAACCAGCGGCAATTAGCAACTTATGCCTGCGGTTGCTATTCTATGAAGTGGATAAATAGTTGTCAAGCACCTATTGTGGGGGAGTGCTAATGGTTCGACTACGATCAGGACAGGTTACTTGGCTTCTTTGACGGCGGAGAGGAGTACACCTTCACAGATCAGGCCTTCGTCGTTGAATTCCTGGTTAATGGCGGCTTTGAGTTGGGCTTCTAAGGCCGGACGGTTGGCTTTGACCTGGGCTAGGGTGTAAGCCGAAACAACGTTGGCCACTCGAGAACGGGAAAAGGGGCGAACGACTTTGGAGACAAAATTATCACCGATGTTTTCCCACATTTGGGGAGCTTTATGCTTATTGATGCGAAAGAGAATCGAACCCTCAATCTCGATATTATGGTTGTCTGAGGAGGTGGCTTTGATGGGAGCGTCGCCTAAGGCTTCGCGATTTTGAAAGTCAAAGCCTTCATGGATGGTGTATTCCAGAATTTGGGCATTAAACAGTTTAGCCACTTGCCAAAAGGGGATCTTGAGGTGGAGGCCGGGACCCCAGACGTGAGGCAAAACTCCGCGGCCGCGGTCATAGACGCAGGCGACATGCCCCGGCGGGACGGAAATAAAGAAGCCGCCAACGACTTCATCCACGAAAAAGCCAACGACTAAACGGTCTAAGTCCATAAGAAAGTGACTTTAGTTAGTATATATCATCAAAGACGGAGGTATTATACCGGCTTTTAGGCTAAAGTAAATATTATAGGTTTATTCCTAACCCCAGCCTAATCTAGTAAGATAATATCTGGAGGAAAGATGCCTGAAGCAGAACCAGCCAGAGAGAAACCAGCCGTGGTGACGGCGATTCCGACGGCTCACCCGAGCCGCTTAATCCCGATTCCTCGGCTGACGACTATTTTAGCCTGGGGGTTAATCCTGTTCTTCCTGTTTGCCTTGGGCTCCCACATGGCCTTGCGTTTTTACGCCAGCGCCTTGTTTTTGTTCTACTCGGTGGTCAGCAGTATGTGGATCGCGGTGATGCTGCTGGGGGTGTTCCAGACGATCCTGATGGTCCCCCTCAGGGTAATTAACCTGATCAAGACAGATAATATCAAGGAATTTCAGGCGAAGATTGCCGAGATCGAGACGGAAAAAGAGCAGCAGTTTGTTTTAAAAAAGAGCGTCCACAGCGGCGAACGAGTTATCCTGTTTTACGCCGTCAATTTTGTTATTCAAGCGGTCTCGTACCTGACGATCGGGCGCCTGTTTTTGATCGACTTTTACAAAAAAGCCTTAAACCCAGACTTGTTATACCGGTTTATACCCTACCCCAATTACCCGATAAAAGGCTTGATCTACCGCTTGCCCTACCCCTGGTTTACCGAGACTTATGACTTTGGCATGAAAGCGGTCTTTTGGGTGTGGATTATTGTCTCGGTCATCCAGGCGGTGATTTATGCCGTCCGCTACGTCAGCCGCGAACGGGCTAAAAAGAAAGCACCTCAGAAGACTGAAGCCTCGATTATGACCCAAGTCAAGAAATATTCGACCGGGTACTTGGTCGTGTTTTTGGTGTTGTCATATATAGTGGTCAGGCATTTCCCGATAAACTGGCAGATTTTTTACTTTACCGGCAATGTGGCCGTACCCAACCCGCGATTTAACCTGATCACGGCGATCGTGACCTTTATCACCATTGTGTGGCTGTCGTTGTCGAAGATTAGACTCAAGGGGCGGTTAGCCGAGGCGGCCGGGATTGATCAAGAAATCATTAACGAGACCCAAAGAGGAATGTTAAAAGACACCTTGCTGGCCGCGACGCTAGTGGGCATTGCCGCCTATCTGATTACCAACCAGATACCGAGCGCCTTTGAACTGTCGATCTTTACCTTTGAGGTGATTGCCCTGTTGTCACCCTGGACCTTGGATAAATTAATTATCAACCGGAAAAAAGCCAGAGATGAATCAGCTAAGGGAACGAAGCAGGAGGCTGGTGGAGACGGTGGGGTTAAAGCGGTGGACCACCCGGCAAGTAATCCCCAGGCGGCGGCAAATTAACCGCTTGTTGGCCAAGTGAGCCGTGTGGGAGGAGACGGCGTAAAGGTCGGGCTTTAAGGCGGTCATGAAGTTAATCCAGTCTTCCTGGCGGGAAAATTGCTGGGGCAACACAAAAGCGAGGTCAACGGCGGCTAAAGCTCGCAGTTGTTCGAGGCGGATTTTGGCCGAGTTGACGGGGCGGTGGGAACCCTTAATGCGGCGGACCCGGGCGTCAGTTTCGAGGCCGACGATGAGTTTGTCACCGGCGGCTTTGGCTTTGGTTAAGAAGCGCAAGTGTTCGAGATGAAGGAGGTCAAAGACGCCAGTGGCCAGAACGACCTTGAGGCCTTGAGAATGCCAAATAGCAAGTTGTTGGACAAGCGGTTGGAGAGACATGTATAGTATTTTAACAGGAATGATTTATGTGCTTGACGGTGCCGAGACGAGTCGAAAAGGTGGAGGGGGAGAAGGCTTTACTTCAGGATGGGCGGTGGGTCAAGAGCTTGGTGGGAAAGTTGAAGCCGGGAGAGATGGTGCTGGCGCAGGCGAACTTGGTCATAGAGAAAGTGCCAGTTAAGAGAGTAGGTGAGATGAAGGAAACCCTGCTTGAATCTTGATAGATGAATAATGAATAATGAATGATGCATGATGAGTAAATCACTAAACCAGGGAATAATGTTCGCGATCGGGGCGGCGGTGATTTCGGGAGTGGCTAATTATGCCAATGGTATGGTAGTGCGGGGGATAGACCCATTAGTGCATAACGTGGTCAAGAACGGCTTGGTGGGGGTGGCCATGCTGGTGATTTTATTAGTCACGGCTGAATGGCGAACACTGGGCAAGTTAAAGCCCAAACAATGGCGAAACTTGGGGCTGGTAGCCCTGATCGGGGGCAGTATTCCCTTTTGGTTGTTTTTTACCGGGGTCAAGCAAATCGGGGGGGTGGAGGGGTCAATGATCCATAAAAGTCTGATTTTTTGGGTAGCGTTGATGGCCATACCGCTGCTTAAAGAACGAGTGGGCTTAAAAATGTGGGCGGCGATTGGATTACTGTATCTATCGAATATGGCCGCTGGGTTTACCGGTTTTAAGACTTTAGGGATAGCTCATTTGATGGTGCTTAGCGCCACCATGTTCTGGGCGGTGGAAAACATTTTAGTCAAAAAGACTTTGACGGGAGTGCCCGTGAACGTGGTGGTGACAGCCAGGATGCTGGGTGGAGCGGTGATACTGGCCGGAATCTTGGTGGCGTCGGGCAAGGCACCATTAGTGAGCCAGTTAACTACCAGCCAGTGGTGGATGCTGATGGGGGTAGCGTTGTTACTTTTTGGTTATGTTTCAACTTGGTATCGGGCGTTGCAGTTAGCACCGGTAACGGTGGTAGCTGGCATTTTGGTGGGAGCAACGGTGGTGACCACGATGCTGGAAGCGGTTTTGAGGACCAAGACTGTGAGCCTGGGGGCGGTGGTCCAGGGGACGATGATGATTACCGGGATCTATTTGGTGGTGACGGCCGTCAAGGATTGGAAAGCTTTGGGGGATAGGGCAACCACGTTTTGGAAGCCGAAGATTTCATGAGTTAAAGGGCGATAGTCGGTTAAGGCAAGCCAACCGTGAGGTAAGAGACGGAAAAAATGGTAGCCGGGTAAAGCGGCCAGGATGTCTTTAAAAAAGGTACGGGTGTAAGCGTGTAAATCGTTGAATTCCAATTGAACCAGAGCAATAGCTTGGCGCCGAAGCAAATGGGCGGCACCGGTTAAGACTGGTAACTCGTTACCTTCGGTGTCGATTTTGAGCCAGTCGATGGCTTTAACCGTTTGAGATTTGGCCCAAGAGTCTAGAGTCACGGTGCTAACCGGATAGCGTTTGACTGGCTGGTGGTAAAAATCGGTAATGATTTGGCGGTGAATAGAGGCTAAGGTGGCAGTGGGTTGAGTCGGTTTGAGGGGAGCCTGGTCGGCAAAATCATAGAGAAAAGTCCGGCTGACATGATCGCTGACCGCCTGCTGATAAAGGGCAATGGTGGAAATAGATTTAAGATGATGTTGCAGCAATTTAAAAGTCTCAGGATTGGGTTCAAAACAGTGATAATGGGCTTTAGGGAAGAAAGTCATCAATTCACGGGTGTAGCCGCCTTCATTGGCACCAACATCACAGACGACCCTGACCTGAAAGTGCTTTTGGACGTGACGCATAAGCCAGCGTTCGCCGGTAGCCAGGCTGCCTTCAGCGTTTAAGACTCCTAAACCACGGAGACTGAGGTGATGGAGCCGAGTAAAGAGAGGGGCTAAAGCTGGGCGGCAGAAAAGACGTTGGTAAAGGGTAATCAGGGAGGCTTTCATCAGGCTTAGTCTAACAGAAACAGTCGGTCATGCTAAACTGCCTTATGGCCGAAAGCGGAGCGTTGAAGTGTGCCCGGTATGCGTTTGCGCCAAATTTGTATCATTATTGCGGGCCGGATACCGGGGGTGAGTTTGGGGAATATGTAGCGGCGGAAATGGCAGATGGGGGGTTAGTGGAACATTTGACCAAATTTGAAACCTTGTTCCCCTATTTGCAAGTGATTGCCCAAGCCAATGGCCGAGTCGATCCCTTTGACAAACAGGTAGTGGAAGCATATTGGGTGGGCAACCGGTTGTTGGAGCAAGTGGATGAAAAAGCAACGTTTGCGGCTCTGACAACCTATCAGCATTTACCCCAGCGATTAGCCAAAAAAGAGTTAAAGTGGTTAATGCCAAAAATCGATAAACAAGCACGGCTGCATCACTCATTTCATGTCTTGAATGTATTTACCCGGACGGGACACCGGACGATTAGACACACGGTGGAGACGATGGATGAGTGTAGGATTTCCTGGGGGGAAATCCTAAGCTCAGATGTCAAAGCTCAAAACTCAAAACTAAAACTTAAAACTCAAAAACTTATCTATTCTGGTGGTAAGCTCAAGCTAGTGCCAGGAGAGAAAGAGGTTTTAGTAGCCCAAGAATCACTGGTTAAGAGACTTAATCCGGGAGATTGGGTAAGTGTGCATTGGGGGATAGTGTGCGATAAACTAAGTCAACCAGTGGTGGAGCGATTAAAATTTTACACTGAGTATCACCTCAAATTGGCGAATGAGACAATTTAGGTAAAGAAGGGTTTGGCTTTGGAGACTTTGAGCATTTTCTTATCAAAAGTTGCAAGAGAGGCTGACTGGGATTTTGTTTGGGCAATAACAAGACAATCGGCCATTTCTAAGGAAGTAGTTCGATAGATCTGAATTGCTTGACCAACATAAGAGTTTAAGCGAATATTCGATCTTTCGATAAGAAACTGAAAGACTTTGTGAATTTCTTTGCGAGTACGGTGGTATTTCTTGTCTAAGATATATTCAGTTTCCGATAAGACAACATCAGGAATGCAGAGAAGTTCTTTGGATTCGACCAAATACTTGACTAAAGCCGCTTGGTGTCGGTTTTTCTGGGAAAAAAGGAGAATGAGAGTGTTGGTATCAAGAACGACCACTGCGCTTCTCCTTGGTTTCGAATTTTTCGAGCACAGCTTGATGAATGATCTGCTTTTGCTCTCTTCTAGAAATGGGTGGGGCTTTGAGGAAACCAAACATCTCCTCAACAGTGATGGTTGGTTCAATAATAACCTGTTTGGCTTTCAGCTTAATTTTAACGGTTTGCCGCGGTTTTACACCTAGAGCATCACGGTAAGCCTTGGGAATTAAGATTTGGCCTTTACTGGTCATGGTAGTAGTGATTGTTTCCATAGTAACACTATGGTACATTGGTGTTACTTTATCTGTCAAGTGTTACATAAAATTAGTAATGAACAGGAAATAATGAAAAAACAAATTATCACTGTTTTTGGGAATGAGACGGAAGCGAAGGATAATTTGGCAGTGAGGCTGGTACCGGACCTCCAGAGGAGGTTTCCTAAAATTGAGTTTAGAATTAACGATCCGACGGAAAGTTTGGAGCCGCCGAGCGATCTATGGATAATCTTGGATGTGGGTCAAGGGATTAAAGAGGTGACGGTGGTCACTGAATTGAAACAATTGGATTACGTTAAAGGCTCATCAGTTCATGATTTTGATGTGTATCTGGAGTTGAAACTAAAGGAAAAGTTGGGGAAGTTGAGGAAAATCTGCTTGATTTTATTGCCACATGATATGGAAGCACAAACAGCCTACAAACAGGTGGTAAAGTTGTTAGCTACCACTACTTCAACTCGAAGGTGACAGGAAGAAAGTTTTTTGGCATATTGACATATTGTCATACGATTGTATGATGTGAGTATATGAAGATGGTGAGGACGACTTTGCGAATCGAAGAAGGCTTGAAAAAACAAGTGGAGTTGAGAGCGGTTAAGGAAAGCACGACTTTCCAGGCGATAGTTAATCAAGCTTTACGAGATAACTTAACTAATGCGGCTCACAAAAGAGCGAAGTTGTTGGTGCTGCCTAAGTTCAATTTGGGAGTGCCTTTGGATAATCTGACCCGGGATGAGATTTACGGCGAACCAAAGTGGTAGGGGTATGCTGATTGATTCAAACGTGTTTATCTACGCCTTAAACTCGGCATCACCAAAGCATCAAGCGGCTAGATTATTCTTAAGAGCACGAGCGGGTGAAGCGGTAGTGGCACATCAGAATATTTTGGAAGTGACCAGAGTGATGTCTCATCCAGCTTTTCCGGCTAAATTAGCTTTAAAAATAGTGATTAAGGCTGTCGAACAAGTAGTCAAACCAATGAGAATAATTTATCCAAATGAAGAAACTTATTTTGTTTATCAAGAACTAATAAGAAAATATGCACTGGAGGGGAATCGGGTCTTTGACGTGTATTTAGCAGCTACAGCCATAACCAATGGAATCCGAAAAATCGCTACGGATGATGAAAAGCATTTTCGCGTGCTTGAAGAAATCAAGGTAGTGAACCCATTTACTTCAGCTCGAAGGTGACGGTGAGGGATTTGTAAACCGTGCTGGTGCCGGGTTCGACCGGGGCACCGCCACCACCGCCCATGTCCCGACCGGCGGCATACATGAGCACCGGGCTTTGGGCACCAGTTTCGGTCACGTTTAAGACCTCACCCACCTTCTTGTCGGAAGCTTGGGCAATCGCCTCGGCCTTTTCTCGAGCATTTTTAATGGCTTGGTCAACCAAGTCGAGCTCAGTTTGGGCGGTATCATCAACGGTAAAGTTGGGGCCGTAGACGTTGGTGGCGCCGGAAGCGGAGAGAAGATCGGTTAACTCAGAAGTTTTCTCGATTTGTCTAAGTTTGATGGAAACGTCATTGCTCACCCGCCACTGGCCGGGTTGAGTACGCTCACGGCCACCGACGGTGACTGGTTCTTCCTGCTGATAGATAGAGAGGTTTTGAGTTTTGATGTCGGCTTCGGGGATACCAAAGTCTTTGACCGATTGGATAAGACTCTCCACTTTTTGATTGACATCGTCAACGGCTTTTTGCTTGTCGTCGTTAACGGCGGTGACGCCAGCGGTAAAGGTGGCAATTTGAGATTGTTGTTCGGTCTTAGCTTCACCGATAACGGTGACGGTGTCAGCCGGAACCAGGGCGAATTTCCCCCAAGTAATTTGATCCCAAGGGATAAAGAAAGCCCCGGCAAAGATGACTAAAGCAAAGACTATTAAAGCCCCAGTTAAACGATCAGATTTCATAGCTAACCTCCTTGTCTTCTTAATATACACTATTGAACCGGAGCTGGTAAATTAGTACCACTAATAGTACTATGAGGGGTATATGGCAAAATTAAATGACACGCTTTTGGCAAATGAGGCACGAGCGAATTTCTACCAAATATTAGATGAAGTGAACACCCATCTGAGGCAGTTTACCGTAACCCTTCGGGGCAAGGCTAGGGCGGTAATTATGAGCGCGGAGGAATATGAGGGGTGGCTGGAGACCTTGGAATTGATGGCGGATCGAAAAGCAAGCATGGGAATTGAACAGGCGGTGCGTGATTTGGATGAAGGTAAGGGAATACCCTGGAAAAAAGCGAAGAAACAGCTGGGGTGGTAGACTGAATTTATGGATTTAGACTTGTCGCCGAGAGCGTTAAAGCAACTGGCTAAAATCGGCAAGAAAGATCAAGACCGGTTCGAGAGAAAATTTAGCCAACTGGGTAATAATCCCTATGCCGGAAAACCACTACGAGGCAAGTTTGCCGGACAGATGAGTCTTAAGGCATGGCCATTAAGAATTATTTATCGAATTAACACGAAAAAAGTGATCGAGATTTTAGATGTGGATTACCGGGGTGGGGTGTATAAGGACTAATGGCGGTGGAGTTTGAACTTGAGAAAGTGCGACGCACAACTCATGCAGGGGTCGTAGGCGCGAATCAACTTCTCGCATTCGTGTGCCAGGGCGAGTTGATCCAGATCAAGGTGATTTTGAATCAGAGTCTTTAGGTCGTTTTCGATGTTGATTTGGTTTTGGCCGGTGGGAACGATGATTTCATAGCGGTCGATTTTACTGTCGACCACGTGAGCGGCGTGATAGAGGATACCACGGGGAGCTTCGATCAAACCGATACCGTCGCCGGTGGGGCGGGCGGACTTAACCGGGGCTTCCTGGACAAACTGAGTTTTTGCTAACAAAGTCAGGGTATAATCAATGGCGTCAACTATTTCAATGGCTTGAGCCAAATTGTTGTGATAAACATTGACCGAAGGGAAGAATTTAAGCGCAGCGGCACAGTCCTTAAGAGTACGAGGTTGAAGTAAGTCTTGGTTAAGGTTGAGGCGGGCTAAGGAGCTAACCATAAAGTCGAAACCTTCGAATTGATAACCGGAAGCGTGAGAATGAGGAATGACCACGTGCTGTAGATGCTCTCGGTATTGAGTGTCGGGCAAGAGACGATCGTCATGGGTCTTGAGGGTGCGAGACAATAGGTAATCGTAGTGATCGGCGCCGCGTAAAGCCAAAAAGCGATGATTACGCTCAAAAGTGAAGTTGACTTGAGCAAAGAGATCAACTAATTGAACCGCCAGCGGGCGGGCAGCTTGGAGTTCTTGAATGAGATTGGGGATAGACGAGGAATTAACCGGCCGGTTAAAGCCCCCGACCACAAGATCGGGAGCGTGAACGGAGCGACCACCGGCAAAAATGGAGAGGTGGTTGCCGGCGGCTTTCAGTTTAAACAGGTTTTCGAGCAAAGACCGCTGTTGGGGATTGGTTTCGTCAAAATCAAGAATGGAGTCCAGGTTATAGACATCGGGGAGGACAAAGACAACCAGATGCAGGGCATGATCGCGAATATACATGCCGGCGTTGACTAGTTCCCGGCGGACTTGAGTGAGAGGAGTGACGGCGATGCCCAGGGCGGCTTCAACGGCTTTGAGGGAAGCCAGAATATGAGCATTACTGCAAGTACCGCAGATACGAGCGAGTAAGCTGGGGGCGGCAGCGGCCGGTTTAGCCTCGACGGCTTTAGTGTAGAAGCGTTTGAAATCGGTGATGGTAAAGCGACACTGAGTCACCGTTTTGCCTTGGACGGTCACGTCCAAAGAAGCATGACCCTCGATTTTGGTAATTTGGTTAAGGCTGAAAGAAAAGTTATCTTGATGCATAAACAATGATCAATGGTTGATGGTTGATGATTTAGAAACGATGGGAGCGTGGCCGAAGTCGACGAGTAACTGGTTAACGGTGGCTAAAAAGGTATCGAGATTCATGGGGCAGCCGGGGACCTGGGCGTCGACAGGAATGACTTGAGTGAGCGGTTTGATCTGATCGGGATAATTAAATTTGGTCAAGATGGGTTGAATGGCAGCGATTTGCTCGGGGGTGAAAGTGTTTCTTTGAGCCGAAGGCAGACCGGTACAGGCACAGGAGCCGATGGCCACGACTTTTTGGGCACGTTGACGTAACTTTAACATGGTGACGACGTCGTGATCGGAGTTGGCGGCACCCTCGATAAAAGCAATGTCCAGCGGTGATTGAGTGTCTCTTTTTGAGGAAAAGGTGGCGGCGTCAATAAAATTGAAATGTTTTTTGAATTCGAAAAAATAATCGTTTAAGAGTTCAGCAAACATGATGGTTGAGTCCTCGCAGCAAGCAAAGGAATACCAAGCAATAGCCAGTTTAGGGAGGTTGGGCATGGATAAAGGATACCGGGTTGCCGGAGGAGTAGCAAGAGTGGGAGATGACTTAAGTGAATGAGTAATGAGTAAGAAACAATGAGTAATGTATAATCGCAATAATGGAAAGGAGAGTTATGCTGAGGCAACAAATACACGATGAGATGATCGCGGCGATGAAAGCCCAGGATGTAAAAAAACTGGAAACGGTGCGCTATGTCTGGAGTGAGATTAAGCGGGTGGAGATTGATGCCAAGCATGAATTAACGGATGAAGAAGTGATTGAATTGTTGCGCCGCGAAGTGAAAAAACGCCAGGAAGCAGTGGTGCAAATGCGGGCGGGCGGCAGACTAGACGGAGTGGAGCACGAAGAAGCCCAGTTAAAAATTATTACCAGTTATTTACCCCAATTGATGAGCCGAGAGGAGATCGAAGGAGTGGTGGATGAAGTGATCAAGGCCGGACAACTTGACTTTGGCGCCGTGATGCGGGAGGTGATGGCTAAAGTTAAAGGCAAAGCGGACGGGAAAATGGTGAGTGAAATCGTGAGGGAAAAACTTAGTTTGACTTAGGTTGGTAAGAAGCTTTATTCTGATTATAGACATGCAGGACTCATCTAATTTCCTGGTATCAGCCAGTCTTTGGAAGAAGTTGATCATCGCCCTGCCCATCATTATCGTTTTAGCTTGGTTAAACTTGATGGGAGTGTGAAGAGGGAAGACTATTTAGGCCAGACCCTTCGGCAAGCTCAGGATTAGGGCTATCAGTGGGATTTATTTAGGCCAGACTTTTTCGCCGGTTTCGGTGTCGATAACTTCAATAGCTAAGGTGGGACAACTCTGAGCCGCAAGCAAGAGATTCTCGTCGGTTTCTTCTTTGACGGTGGCTAAAACTTCAGCAATCTGTTGGTCATTCAAGCGAAAGGCTTTGGGAGCGACAGCGACGCAAGAAGCGGCGCCGATACACTTACTGGCAATGACCCGGACCTGATATTTGCCGGCACCGCGGCCTTCGGTGTCACCGGCAGCGGCGTTAGGAACAGCAGGCGGAGTAGCATCAGCCTTAATCACCGGCGTAGGGATTTGGACCGGTGGTGGGATGACGGGGGTGGGTTCAGAGATCGAGGGTGGCGGAGAGGGGGGGGTTAGTGGAGTTGGCGGTACGATTGGTGGCGGCTCGGGCGGCTCGACCTCAGGTTCGGGGGCGGGAACCGGTGGGGTATTCAGCGGCGGGAGCGGGGCAGGGGGTGAGGGCGGGGTGATTGGCGGAGTGAGAGGCTCGGGGGGCGCGGGTGGAGTGATATTGCCCAAGGGAGGTGGGGGGAAGGAAGATGTCAGTGGAGTTGGCGGCTCTGAGACACCAGTTAAGGGATTTTTTTGATCGTCCATAAAAGCTCCTTTAGATGATTGCTGACGAAACTGTAATCAGGATAGCGAAAATGAAGGATAGAAGCAAGGATAAATACGACCGGGCTAGTAGAACTGCTCGTGATGGATGTGAGTCTCGGACACACCTTGAGAGAGAAGGTATTGACTGACATCTTCTATCATCGGTTTGTTGCCACAGAGATAAAAGCCGGTGTTGGCCAATGACTGATAGTGTTTTTTTAAACAATCGGTGACCCGGCCGGAACAAAGAGGCCAGTTTTCCGGTGGACGAGACAAGACCAGATCAAAAGTAAAATTAGAAAAACTCTCATGGAGAAGGAAAAAATCCTGCTCCCAAAAAATATCTTGGGGATAACGCAAACCCCAGTGAAGCGACAGGGGGCGGAGGTCATGTTGAGTATGCAATAAATTTAAGATTATCGAACGGACCGCCGAAATGCCGGAACCGGTGGCCACAAAGACTAATTTTGGCTCGGTGGGGTCAGGAGCTAAGACAAACCGACCGATAGGAGCCATGAAAGAGATGGTCTCACCGGGATTTAATGACTGCAGGTAAAGCGAGCCATCACCCTGAGGAGAAACATCAACTAAAATTTCAACTTTGTAATTTTCGGCGGGGTTGGAAGCGATGGAATAGCTTTTTTTGGCGGCCATACCGGGGACATTCATCATCAGGTACTGACCGGCTTGAAAGTTTAAAGTTTGGGGTTCAATTAACTCGAAAGTGACATACTGGAATTTGTCCTTGATCAGAGTGTGGTCGGAAACTTTGGCGGTAAAGGTTTGGACAGGCATAAGAATTACTACCTTACACGAGGAGGGCAGCAAAGACAAGTGTACTAGAAGCAGAAGTGGGAGGGTAGGGGTCTTGATTCATAATTTAATCGCTTTTAGAAAATGTTTCATGAGGACTCGGGCGATAAGGCGGTGGCCGAGAGTGTTGGGGTGGAGGTAATCAGGCTCCGGTTGACTGGTAAATTCTAAAGTGTAAGTGAAGATTCTAGATAAATCCTGATGCTTAAAAACGTGCCAAAGATCCACCAGGTGGCAATTTTTTTCGAGGGTAACAGTTTTGATGGCGGTTAAATAGGGGAGATACTGCTTGGCAATGGAGTAATGGTCAATTTGGTTAGGAGTTAACAGCCAAAGATGACTAAGGTGGCGTTGGGTTAGAGAATGGATAATTTTACGGAGGTAATCAGTGAAAACATCAACCGAAGTTAGGTAATGAGCATCATTGTGGCCAAACATGACAGTTACTAGATCGGGTTGATGAGAGAGGACGTCTCGATCCAGACGATAATAGCCACCCTGGGCCGTGTCGCCGTTGACGCCGGTGGAGATAACTTTGACCTTACCGGAGCCGTATTTTTGATTTAAAAGTATCTGCCAATAGGTGGGATATTTGGGTTCGTCCCGCTCATAGGTGATAGAGTCGCCGAGACAGACAAGGGTAAACATGATGGTTAATGGTTAATGATTTAAATTTTGTCAAAATTGAAACCTTTTTGGCAGGCCAAGGTTTGGATTTGGGGATTAGCGGCAAGGTTTTGGAGACGTTGGTCAAAGAGTGCTAGCGAGTAGTCAAAGTGGAATTTGGGGCGGAGGATTTGAAGCCACTTGAAGCCGGTATCAAGATAGGCATCAAGCGTACTTTGAGACATTTGGCCTGATACAACGGCATTTTGAGAGGTGAGCCAGCGATCGAGATTAAGCACTTCGAGCTTGTCGGCGTCCCAAAGGATTTGGCCTTCAAGATTAACCGGGGTATCTTCAAATTGGTGGTATCGAACAGCTTTGATTGAAGTAGTGATAAAGGCAGAGTCAAAGTGAAATTCTTGCAGACGAGCTTCAAGAAAAGAGGCAGTATCGGCAACATTATGACCGGCGCTATGAAGTTCATCTCGAGGTTTAACCACGACGTCGTGCCAGAAACAGGCGAGCTTGAGAGCATTAAGATCAACGATAGCAGATCCCGAATCTGTCTGACGCTTAGATCCGGGATCTAAAACTATGTGCTTGGATATATCCTGGGCGGTGGCCCAAACGGCTTCAGCGTGGGCTAGGTCGTGGCCGGCATCAAAAGGATTATCGGTTAAGAATTGACGGGCTTGGGTGAGAAGGGAGTCCATTTGTGAGAGTGACATAAACCAATTTTACCTTATAGGGAGTGGTAAAATTGGGGATATATGGCAGTGAGAGAGACGGTGCAAGTTGGGGATTTAAAGTTGAAGGCGAAAAATGCGCCGGTAACGGATTTTGATAGTAGAAAAGTCAAAAAGGTAATCGCGGATTTAATCGAGACGATGAGGTCGGAACAATTAATTGGGATGGCGGCACCGCAAATCGGAGAGAATTTCCAGATTTTTGCAACGGAACCAAGAAAGACGATTTTTCGATCCGGGGTGTTTGATCCGTTGAGGATATTTATCAATCCCAAAATAGTTGATTCATCAAAAGAATTAGTAGTGGCTTATGAAGGTTGTGGCAGCGTGGTACGAGCTCAGTTGTTTGGACCGGTTAGACGATCCCGAGTGATAACGGTTAAGGCACTTGACGAAAAAGGGCAAGGTTTTAAGTTGACTGGGGACGGAATTTTAGCTCGAGTAATCCAGCATGAGTATGACCACCTACAGGGGATCGAGTTTACCGAAAAAATCGATGACTATCGGAAATTGGTAAGTACTGAGATTTACCGGGAAAAAATTAGAAATTCACCAAAGCAACTTAAAGCGGCGGAAATCACGGTATGTAAGGTGGAGCGACTTAGTTAGGGTAATCTTTAAGAATTTGCTGGCTGATGGTGAGATAACCAGTGATGGCTTTGGGGGAGTGGTGGCGGATGGACCAGTCTAATTGGCGCAGGATCATATGGGCGTAATAGAGGCGGAGAGTGTCCTTGGAAATGTGTTTCAAGACTTCGGCTTCGACCGGCTGGCGGAGGGAGGAGTCTAGATAGTAATAATAGACGAGGGTGGTGAGATCAAAGAACCGGTCGCCAAGACAAGCACCGGCCCAATCGATGACGCCCGAAAGCTGGCCATTAACCGCAAAAATATTACCGCCATGGAAATCAAAGTGAACCAGGTCGTTTTGAGCACAAGTAAGGTGGGTTGAGGCTGGAGCGATAGCTTTAAGCTGGCTGAGGATTTGGCGGGTAGTTGCCGAGTAATTAGTTAAACTGGAATGGAGACAATAACTGTGACCACCAGAGAAAAGCGTGTCAATAAGAACCTTAGGCCAGTCGCTGGGAGTGGCAATAAGCTTGGCTTGAAGCTGGTTTAGGGCCAAGATTTGAGGAAGAAAGTTAGGAGTAAGCGGTTCCAAAGGCTCACCGGGGACAAATTCTTGAAGGACAACGGTGAAGTGATCTTGGCTTTTCAAGGTAATGATTTGGGGGGCGGGATAACCTCGAGACTTGAGGTGAGTGAGATAATCGCGCACGAGAGGCAGGTCGACGGCCGCTTCAGGGTAGTCATAGATTTTAAGGCTGTAGCAGATCTGATGGTCATCGATAACTTGGTAGGCGCCAGTTTCACCTCCGGTAAATTTGCCTTGAAGAGTGAGGGGAGAAGGAAATTGAGCTTGAACAAGGGCGAGAGCTGATTCAGGAGTGATCATTTGAAGTAATTATACTGATACGGTCTAATGGTTGGGGGGGGAAGGCGCTAGGGGAAAAGCAGGTGATAGGGAATATTTGATTGATTTAGCCGTCTATTTAATTTGGAATAGTGGGGTAGGGAGTTTAAAAGTTGATCAAACCGATTTGACGATAAAATTTGATTTAAGCCGATCTAGCGGCTTATCTTGATTTAAAAGCGATAGTGAAGCGAGGTGACCGAAGTCGGGAGAGCAGGCTGGAGGCTGACTTGATGGTCGTCTCCCCTTGCGTCGTACAATATTAGTGGTAATTTGGAATTCGAAGCTGATAAAAATAGATATTACTCTGGTGAGTTCGGCTTTTTTAGGCCTCCCCCGAAATGTCGCCGTATTGTTGGTCTCCCCTGCTCTACCCTATCTCCAGAGGTAGAAAAAGGGGGGATTGTTATAATACGTATATGAAAATTATACCGTTTAAAAGCCCGACCAGCAGGGAAATTGACGAGGCCGCGGACACCCTAAAAAACGGCGGGTTGGTGGGGTTACCGACTGAAACTTGCTACGGCATGGGGGTAGACGCCACGAATGCCGCGGCAGTGGCAAGACTCCTGAAGTTTAAAGGCGGACGGGAGAATAAAGCCATTAGTATCGCGGTGGCCGATAAAACGATGGCGGAACGATACGTAGACTTAACGGAAACGGCGGAAAATTTGTATCAAACGTTGCTCCCGGGGCCGGTGACGGTAATTAGCCAGAGCCAAGGCCATGTTGTCAAGGCATTGGAGTCAGAAGATGGGACATTGGGGATTAGAATACCTAATTATCCGGCGGTGTTAGAGTTGATAAAGAAGTTGGGTAAACCGATCACGGCGACTTCGGCCAATACCAGCGGGAAGAAGCCGCCGTACAGCTTGGCTGAATGGCAACGGTACACCTCAATTAAGAAACAACAATTGGTAGCTTTGTGGTTGGATGCCGGCCGGCTAGCGCATCAGCTCCCGTCTACGTTAGTAGACACACGGCTAAACGATTTAACGGTGTTGCGGCAAGGTGAAGTTGAAATTCCCAAAGCCTCTTACCAATTCGGGTCTTTTACGGAAGCTGAGACCCAAAGGCTAGGTGAACAAATAATGAGTTCATATAGGCATGAATTGGCTTTTAGACCAGTGATTATAGCTTTACAAGGTGAATTGGGAACTGGAAAGACCCAGATGGCCAAAGGAGTAGCCCGGGCTTTGGGGATCAAAACCACTATCCCCTCGCCCACCTATACAATTGTCAGGGAATACCCGCACAAAAAGAGGCAATTGCAGGGACGAATGTACCATATTGATACTTGGCGCTTACCGGACACCGAGGAGCTATGGACATTAGGTTTAGAGTCGATGATGCAACCGGGCAACGTGATCGTAATTGAGTGGGTCCAAAAAATGAGCCAGTTAGTTAAGAAATTGAAGCATCGAGCGAGAGTAATTTGGGTCGATATTCAAACCAAGACTCCACAAACACGAACCATCCGTTGGTGGACAAATAATTAAGGTAGCTGGAGCTTTTGGTGAAGGTCCTCAAGAGAAAGTGAGATGGCGGTAGTTTGCGGTAAAAGATGTAAGTGAGCGTGGGAGACGATCTCCCCTTTAACGCCAGCATAGATTAAATCGGTGGTAAGGACCGTTTGATAGTGGCGGACAATGATTTGAGCAAAATTGATCAAAGCACCAGGATCAGGTAAATCCCAAAAATGACGATAGTGAATTTTAGGAATGACCAAAGTGTGACCGGCAACCTGCGGGTGAATGTCTAAAAAAGCGAGAAAGTGGTCATCGGCGTGGATTTGGTAACACGGTTGCTCCCCGCTGACAATTTGGCAAAAAATGCAGTTGAGCATGGGGTTAGTATATACTATGGCGCTGTATGACTAGATTGAAAGCCAATTACACCATTTTGGCAATCGAAACGAGTTTGGACGATACCTGTGCGGCGGTAACGGTCGATGACCGAGTGGTGAGTAACGTGGTGGCGTCACAAGTGAAATTCCACGAAGAATATGGGGGAACGGTGCCGCATATAGCCAAGCGGAAGCACCGAGAGTGGATCGATAGAACCATTGATGAAGCCCTTCGACTTCGCTCAGGGCGACATCAGAAAATAACTGATGTCGACGCGGTGGCGGTGACGTATGGGCCGGGGCTGGCGCCGTGTTTGGAAGTGGGAATTGCCAAAGCCAAAGAATTGGCGCGGGAATGGCAGAAGCCGTTAATCGCCGTGAACCATATGGAAGGGCATTTACTGTCGAGTTTGGCTAAAAACCGACAAGGCAAGAATAAGATCCAGGATCTCCCGGAGATCCGGGATCAAATGCCAGTTCTTGGTTTTTTAATATCCGGAGGGCATACGGAGCTGGTGTTAATGAGGGGGTTGGGCAAATATGAATTGCTGGGGGAAACTTTAGATGATGCGGCCGGTGAAGCCTACGACAAAGTGGCTCGGATGCTGAATTTGGGTTACCCGGGCGGGCCGATACTATCAGAATTGGCAAAAGAGGGAGACCCCAGTCGTTATCCCCTACCCGAGCCAATGAAACACCGACAAGACTTGAATTTTAGTTTTTCGGGGATTAAAACGGCGGCGTTGTATAAGTTGAGAGATTTATATCAGATCCGGGATCTAAATAATCGTCAATTCGTGGCTGATTTTGCGGCGTCATTTCAACAAGCGGTATTGAAAATGCTAAGGCGGAAGTTTAAACGAGCCTTGGAAATGTACCAGCCGAAAATGGTACTTCTAGGCGGAGGGGTGGTGAGTAACGTGGCCATCCGAACCGAGGCGCGGAAAGTGGCTAATAAGTTTGGGGTGCCGGTAGTTATCCCCTACTCGCCCAAACTTTTTACCGACAACGCAGCCATGATCGGGGTCTGTGCGTGGTACCAAGCGCAGAGGGGTGAATTTGTCGAAGACCTGGGGCAGTTAGACCGCCAGCCGAATTTGAGTTTTAGGACTAAGTCTTAGCCAAGATACTACGTGTAAGTTGAATTATTGATCAACGGTAGAGGTGGTGGGTGCCGATGTCTAAGAAAGTGACACTACCGTCCGGTTCGAATTTGATAAGGATACGATAGTGATAGTCTATAGAAAAAGCAGCTAAGCCTGTAAGTTTTCCCTTGAGATAGTGTGTTTTTAGACTAAGATCTTCGGGGTTACGCTTAAAGATAGCTTCTTGCTGGGCAGTTTCGATTTGTAAACGATGCGGTATACGCTCAAAATGTTTGACAAATTGAGTGGCGTAATAGATTTTCATTTTTTAGGCTTAATCAGATCTAAAACTGATTCCGCTTCTATCAGTCTACCCTCTTTTTTATCCTTTTTGTATTCTTGAACGATTCTGAGAACATCATGTAATTCCAGTTCTTCAAGTTGTGATTTCATGGCATCCAGCTCTTGGGCGTCAATAATAGCCACATCAGGTTTGTTGTTGGTAAGAACCACCACTGGCTGTTTGGTTTTTTTGGCCAAGTCAAAAACCCGGCGGTAGTTGCGTTGGATATCTTTGGCGGAGACGGTTTGGGGCATTAAACTCATATTCTTATATATTATTGTATGTATAATTAGATGTCAATGGGGCTGGATTTGACTTAAGGCCTTAACCGGAAGCATGAGACAGTTGAGGCGGAGGGGGGTGATGGTGGCGCCGATAAGCTGCTGCATGAATTCGGGGGTAAGATTAGCAAGGGCGGTGACTGGTTTACCTTTAAGGTGAGAGGTTAAGAGTGAACAAGCGGCGGTGGAGACGGCGCAACCGGTACCGGTAAACTTCAAATCCTTAATGGTTAATGATTGATGATTAATTAGCACGTAGAAGATAAAGCTGTCGCCGCAGGAGGCGTTGGTTTCCTTGATGACCCGGTCGGCGGATTTGAGACGGCCATAGTTGTCAGGGTGGCGATAGTGATCGAGAATTTCTTGGTGATAAAGGTCGTCGGACATAGAAATGAGTAATGATTAGAATTTATGCCCTAATAAGTTTTTCTAGCCAAGGTATAGGCTGATTTTTTCTTTGCCACCAGAGGTCTTCCCAGAGATAATGAATTACCAACTGCTTGTATGGACCAAAGCGATTGAAATAGCTAAATAGTTTTCTAACTGTAACTGGATGATTCGGATCTTGGTCAAAAATTAGCTTGGAGTAGATTTTTTGTTCCCAGGGAGAAATGTGATCGAGGTAATCCCAGTGATGAAAAACATCAAAGAGTAAATAACCAACCGTGGCGGGTCCGATGCCATAAAGATTTAGAAGTTTAGTCTTTTGAGTATCCAAGTCTTGTTGTCTGAGTTCATTCTCATTTACAACACCTTTGGCAAATGAGTCATCTGTTTTCTTGATTGATTTAGCGCGGTATCCCAGTTTTAAGGATCTCAATTCAGCTTCGGGAACAGTTTTTAAGTCTCCCAGATCCCAAAAACACCAAAATTGCTTACCGGCAAATTCTAGGAGAGTACCATAGTGTTCAAATAAAATCTGCATCATTTGGATTGAGCGACGGACAGTGCAATTTTGTAAAACGATACCAATGATTAAATACTCATAGAGGGAATCTTGATGTCCAGGGCGTAAGCCCCTCATTTTCTTAATAACTGGTCCCACCTTTGTATCGCTGGCGAAATGTTGGTAGAAATGATTGAGGTCAAAATTTAGGTTATAGCGGTATTGAATCTCTTGGATAAATTCGGCAACTAAATCGTTGGCTAATGGTCTGGATGAATAAATCTCCACCTCAATCTTTGGTATTTCGACGGAGCCGGTATTTCTAAAAATCACACCAAGATATTTACCAAGAAAGCGAAAAGTTTGCCATCTGATGCCGGACTCCCAGTAGTTATCCCCGGAGGTGAAATGGGCCGGTTTATGAAAGGTGGTATCAAAATGGAAAGGAGCTGATGGTTTAATCTCAACAATAGTAACCGATTCCAGGATCATAAAATTTTACCTAAGATTTCTTCGCAAATTTTGAAGCCATTCAGGTTGTTACGATATTTGACACCATCGAAAAGCGTTTGTTTGCGAGTTAGGATTTTAAGGCGAGTCGAGGGATCGGCTTGGAGTTTGGACTGGATGATAGGAATGGCTTGAATGGCTTTAATTGACGACTCGGCAGTATACCAGACGTCAAATTTCCAGATAATATTCGGTTTAATTACTTTTAACTCCCAGTAACAACCGCGCCAGTTACTGGGAAAGGGAAAGTCTAAATGATTAGCAAAGCCGATGGTTTGAAAGAGTTTGGTATCTAGCAACTCTTTGGTTTTAATTATCGCTTTGTCCAGATCACAAGATTTTAAGGTAATGAAGATATCAATATCGGGGCGAAACATTAAATCAAGGGCGTAACTGCTAACAACATGCACTTGGCCAAGATCAGAGAAGTGTTTTTCAAGATTTACTTTTAGTAGTAATTCATCTGCTTCAGATTTAAGCTGGTCTGCTTGCTTAAGTAGATTTTCGGACATAAGTGAATGACAGTTAACTCATTTCCCCCACAAGCCAGTCATAATATTTTTTCGCAACGTGTTTAACGGGAATGGCAAAAATACAAGGAGTGTCGTAAGTGTGAACTTTAGCCACTTCGACTTCAAGGTGTGGGTATTTTGACTCGACTGTCTTGGCAATTAAGACAACTTCTCTACTTTCATCAATAATCCCTGTTTTGGGTGGCCAAAAAAACATGGGGTGCATCTCGGGGAAAATATTGACACAGGCGCAGAGCTTCTTGGTCATTAGGTGCTTGCTGATTTTCTTCGCTTGGTCAACGCTATCGCAGGTAATATAGACAAGCAACATATCAGCCATGTTTTTTCTCCTGTCATTATTTACATTGGTCGCAGCAGTCGCCGCCGCAGCAGGTGTCGCTGGGGTCGACAGCAACCAAGCTGATTTCGACGGTGGCTCCCAGGGGTAACGCTTTAACACAAATAACTTCGCGGGCGGGAAAAGGATCCTTGAAGTAAGAACCATAGACTTCATTGATATCGCCATAGACGGACATATCGGTCACATAAATGGTGGTTTTGACCACATCGGCAAAAGTGACATCGGCGGCTTTTAAGACAGCTTGGAGATTCTTCATGATTTGATGGATTTGGTCTTTAAGCGTCCCGGCTAACAATTTCCCCTCTTTGGTGAGACCGATTTGACCGGAAGTAAAGATTAGGCCGTTGGCTCTGACGGCATGGGAAAAAGGACCGGAAGCGGCGGGCGCATTTTTGGCAGTGACTTTGGTTTTCATACAGCTCCTCTTTTTAGGTTAATTTAAAGACTTTTCTGACTAGGTGGAGGCCGTTGATCAGGGCATCGATTTCGTCACGGGTATTGTAGAGGTAAAAGCTGGCGCGGACGGTAGCGGGAACATCCAACTTTTCCATCAAGGGTTGGTTGCAATGGTGACCGGAACGGACGGCGATGCCGCACTCACGGTCCAAGATTTGAGCGACATCATGAGCATGGACGCCAGTGAGATTGAAGGTAAAGATGGCGGCGCGCTTGTTCGGGTCACGCAGGCCATAGAGAGTGACGAGCCCCTGCTTTTCCATCTCGACAAAGCGTTGGAGGGCATAAGTAGTTAAGTCTTGTTCGTGGTCACGGATATTTTGAAGGCCGTGCTGTTGGAGATAATCGCTAGCCACGGACAGGCCAATAGCCCCAGCGACGTTGGGGGTGCCGGCTTCAAAGCGGTCGGGTAAATCAGCCCACTCGGCAGAATCTGGTTTGACCTGGCTAATCATACCGCCACCGACTAAGAAGGGTTCCATGGTTTCTAAAATGGCCTTTTTAGCCCACAAGACACCAATACCCATGGGACCGAGCATTTTATGACCGGAAAAACAGAAGAAGTCGACATGCAAATCTTTAACATGGATGGGTAGATGCGGGGTGGATTGGGCGCCGTCGGCTAAAAGACAAACATGGGGAGCAGAATGTTTAAGATCGCGGGCTAAATGTTGTATGTCGATAATGGTACCGAGGACATTGGAAACGTGACTGAAAGCGACTAACTTAACTCGTTGGCCGACTAAGCTCTTGAGGTAAGAGAAAGCTAGGTCGCCATTGTTGTCGAGTGGTAAGTGCAGGAGCTTAGCGCCGGTTTGACGACAGAGACGCTGCCAGGGCAAGAGGTTGGAGTGATGCTCGAGTTCGGTAACAATGATTTCATCATCTGGTTTAAGATGAGCCAGACCCCAGGAAAAAGCGACCAGATTAATAGCCTCGGTGGTATTTCTGACAAAGACAATCTCATTAGGATCGGAGGCACCGATGAAGCGAGCCAAGTTAGCCCGGGCGGCTTGATAGAGTTGGGTGGCTTCGTCACCTAAAGTGTGGATGCCGCGATGAACATTGGCGTTATGGTTTTGGTAAAAATCCACCAGAGCGTTGATAACCACCTGAGGTTTCTGGCTGGTAGCGGCGTTGTCCAAGTAGATTAGGGGGTGGCCGTTGATTTGACGCTTGAAGATGGGAAAGTCGGCGCGGATTTTGTCAGTAGCTAACATCTCCCCTATTGTACCCCATCATAATTGACACTGATAATGTAACATGTTACTATGATGAGGTATGTTGACTCACCGAACGAACGTGTTATTTGAGCACGACGACTATATCCAATTAGTAAACCTGTCGAAGAACCGAGGAGTGACGATGGGTAATTTAATCAGAACGGCGGTAAGGGAAAAATATGGTTTTAAAGATAGCAAAGATTACAGAAAACAGTTGGTAAAGAGGATACAAGAAGGCAGAAAGTATTTAAAAAATCCTGAAATACCAATAGATTATAAAGAGTGGATCAATGCCGGGCGACGCTTTTAAGTCATTCATCATTGATGCTTCGTGGGTGTTGTCTTATTTGGTGACTGATGAAATTACGTCAAAATTGGTAGTGTCGAAAACTAATCGAATCCTCAATAATCCTAATCTGACGATGACCGCGCCAGCGATACTGCCATTTGAAGTGGGAAATGGCCTGCGAATGGGATGGGCGAGGCAAAGATTGTCAATTGAAGATGTGGGGCGATATTCTCAAGAATATGGGGAACTACCAATTAAGTTAAGTGAAATTGATTTTGGAGAAAGTATGACGCTAGCAATGGAAAATAAGCTGACTTTTTATGACGCGGCGTATGTGTGGCTGGCTGTGGAGAAAAAGGCAGAGTTATTAACCTTAGACGAGAAGATGAAACGGGTGTGGCAAAAGTTGAGAGAAAGTTAGGTATCCAAAAATCCTTGAGCGAGGAGGTGGGTGGCGCGAGGGCGGGACAGACCGCGGGACATGAGATAGAAGAGCTGATCGGCATCGATTTGGCCGATTGCGGCGGCATGAGAGCATTTAACGTCAGCGCTCATAATTTCCAGATTAGGAATGGCATTAGCTCGGGCTTTTTCTGAAAGCAAGAGCACCCGTTCTTCTAAGAAAGAGTTAGTTTGGGAAGCGCCGGGCTTAACGATAATGGTGCCATTAAAATTAACCACTCCTCGACCGGCGACGACGGCTTTAAGAGAAGTAGTGGCCGAGGTCCGGGGGGCAGCGTGAATGATGGTTAAGTGGAGATCAAGCTGGTCTTGGCCTTTGAGCCAAAAGCGGCCGATGACGGCGAGTTCACTCCCCGCCTGGGAGAGAGTGTAAGTGTAGCTGCCGGAGTGGGTTAAGGTTATGGTTTTCATCCGATGGAACCCTCCATTTCCAGATCGATGAGCCGATTCATCTCGACGGCATACTCCAGCGGGAGTTTTTTCACCAGAGGGGCGACAAAGCCAGATACGATTAACTTACTGGCAGCTTCTTCAGTTAAACCCCGGGACATGAGGTAGAAGAGCTGTTCGGCACCGATTTTACTGACGGTAGCTTCGTGTTCCAGAGAAACCTGGTGATTAAAGATACGGTTGGTGGGATAAGTATCCGAGCGGGACAACTCATCTAGAAGCAGGGCGTCGCAGACGACCTTGCTCTTGGAATGGTGAGCCTGAGGCCCAATATTAACCAAGCCGCGGTAACTGGTGCGGCCACCACCTTTAGAGATGGATTTACTAATAATAGTGGAGGTGGTGTAGGGGGCTAAGTGAACCGCCTTGGAACCAGTGTCCTGGTGCTGATCCGGACCGGCGAGAGCCAGGGATAAGGTTTCACCACGGGCACCTTTTCCGGCAAGGATGTAGCCGGGGTACTTCATGCTCAGTTTGCTGCCCATATTAAAGTCGGTCCAAATCATTTCGCCCTCGGTTTCAACCCGAGCCCGTTTGGTAACCAGGTTATAGACGGTTTTATACCAATTTTGGATGGTCGTATATTGAACCCGGGCCCCCGGCCCGACAAAAATCTCGACTACGGCGGAATGGAGCGAAGCCGACGAAAAAGCCGGAGCCGTACAACCCTCGACGTAATGAACCTGACTCCCCGCTTCGGCGATGATAAGAGTCCGTTCAAACTGACCGGCTTGGGGGGCGTTGATTCGAAAATAGGCTTGGAGGGGTAGGGTGACGGTCACGCCGGCAGGAACGTAAACAAACGAACCCCCACTCCAGACAGCGGTATTTAAGGCGGCAAACTTGTTGTCACCGGCGGGAATTAAAGTCCCAAAATACTGCTTAAACAGGTCTGGATACTTTTTGACGGCTTCATCCGTAGAAATAAAGATAACTCCCTGGTCCGAAAGCATTTTTTTAATAGAACCGTAAATGACTTCGGAGTCATATTGGGCCTTAACACCGGCCAAAACCGCTCGTTCGGCTTGGGGAATACCGAGGCGGTCAAAGGTAATTTTAATCTCGGGGGGGACCTCAGCCCAAGACTTGGTTTCGGCAGCGGTTGGCTTTAAATAGTAATGAATGGCATCATAGTCAATCTGACTTAAATCACCCCCCCAAGTGGGAATAGGTTTGGCGGTAAAAAGTTTATAGGCAGCCAGACGCGAGTGGCGCAGCCACGGGGGTTCGGTTTTATAGGCGGAAATGGCTTCAACCACTTTAGAGGAAAGACCGGGTTGAGAAATAAAAGCATAGTTGGTGGTGGGGCTGGAATAACCATGCTCGTAAGTCTGAGGCTGGAGATCCTGCCGGGTGGTGTGTTTGGGGGCAAAACGGGACATAAATAATGAGCAATGAGCAAGAAACAATGAGTAATAAGCTTATAAAAACTGGCGGTAGCCGGATTGGTCGAGGCGAGAGATTAATTTGGGGCCATCGGTAGCGACAATTTGACCTTTAACCATGACTGAAACCTGAGTCGGCCGTAGGTGTTGGAGGAGACGGGGGTAATGAGTAATCACCAGTAAACCAACTTGATCTTGCCGGGCAGCCAGCTTGGCGGCGTGAGCCACCAACTTAAGGGCGTCAATATCCAAACCAGAGTCGGTTTCGTCGAGAATGGCAATTTTGGGTTTAAGCGTGAGAAGAGTCAGCATCTCCAGGCGCTTTTTTTCGCCGCCGGAAAAACCATCATGAAGAGCGCGGGTCATAAAAGAGGGGTGGATGGCTAAAATTTGGGCGTGGTGCTGGAGTTGCTGCCGGAATTCGGTGACCGAAAGTTTGGGGCAGTGATCATGAAGGTGACAGCCGGTACAATGAATGGCTTCGTAAGCAGTTTTCAAGGCGTTTTGAACCGAGACGCCAGGAATGGCCACCGGGTGCTGAAAAGCTAAAAACAAGCCTAAATGAGCCCGTTCATCGGGAGATTTATCCAAGAGCGAGTCCCCGTTGAGAGTGGTGGTGCCAGCGGTAACGTGATAGTCGGGGTGGCCCATCAAAGCATAGGCCAGTGAAGATTTACCGGAACCATTAGGCCCCATTAAGGCGTGAATAGCCCCCGCTTTAAGATTCAGGTCAAGCGGGCCAACCACCGACCGGTCAGCCACGGTGACAGCCAAACGGCGAACTTGAAGGAGAGCCGAAGCAGAGCTAGTGGGTGAGGTCTTTGAGGGTATAGGAGTGTAAAGTGTGATTAATAGACTGGGATAACTTAAGGATGACGCGGGAATGAAGACAAACATCCTGAAAGGGACAACTTTTGCCGTGAAAGCAAGAGGTGGGGCTGGGCAAAGCGTTAAAGACTTTAAGAATATCGGCAATAGTAATGCGTTGGGCGGGGTACGCCAGCTGATAACCACCACCCATTCCCTCTTTACTGTTAACCAAGCGGGCGTGTTTGAGTTCGATGGCAATTTGGCTTAAAAATTTATAGGGCAGACGATATTCCCGGGCAATACGACTTAAGGGGGTATAAGCTTTATTGGGAGTAGTGGCTAAATAAGTCATGAATAACAGACCATAATCATCTTTTTTGGTGATGGAAAGCATATGACTCCTATAGCTGTAAGGGTAGTTTAGCGTTTCGACGGGCTCAACGCAAGATCCCTAAACCAAACTCAGCTGGGTGCCATTCGACCGGGGGCTGAAATTAAAATTAACCGGGAGTTCAACCGGATTATTCCAGTGATTGAGAAATTTGACATACCCATGGCGACGACCGAAATCATAAAGATCACGAGTAATTTCGACGTCTTTGAGGCAATAGGCGGCCAAACTGGCCAAGTCACTCTGCTGGTAATACTTGATGGCATCCAGGCCAACGCCGCTTTTATGAACCCCTAAAGTTTGAGAAGCCACAGCGTCTAAACTAACTCGACGACCGGCTTGATTTTTAATCTCGAGAAATAAATCGAGGATGGGGAGCGTGTCCAGATCAAGCTGACCATAGACACTTAAGGCGGGGAGGTCAAAGCCCAGCAGATTGTAGCCGACAATCAGATCAGCTTGATTGAGTAGCGGGAAAAAATGTGACAGGTCCGATTCAAAAAATTGATGGCGGGTTTCGGTGACGGGGCCGGCTTCCGGCAAACCAAGACGTTCAATAGCGCCGAGAAAACTGACCCCTAATTTTTCAGGATAGTATCCGCCGACATCGGTAAATATTTGCTTGGTTTCGAGGTCAAAAATGATTTGACGCATGGCTAAACGACAGATTAAGGATGAAAAGCGGTGACCGGTTTGGCATGAGCCACAACCAGAGCGGCTAGAGCTTTAAGCCGAGTCCGACCGGTGGTCTGTAAAAAGGTTTTGATCGCGGCTAAAGACTCCTGGTCGGAAGGAGACCGGGTGGCCAAGTCGCCGATTTCCTGCCAAACTGCCCGGCCGACGGCAATACCGGAAGCACCATGAGTACAAGCTACCTGAGTTAAGAGTTTGAAATGAGAATAAGCCATACCCCGGGATAACAACACCCAGGGAACGGTGGCATGGCGAGAGATTGCCTGGCTGGCTTTAACCCATTCAGGTTGAGACGACTGCGGTAGATTTAGGGGAAATTCCAGTTTTAAGATATCCACTAAGGGGCAGAATTGGTCAATCATCTTAAGGGTGAGGGAGAGTTTATCTTTTTGACTAAATTGACCGAGGCCATGAAGGATCGGTTCCAAGAGAAAAATCACTTTAAGGCGACGGCATTGCCGGGAAATCTGCTTAACCAGATCAAATTGGACTGGGGCAGCGGGAGCATGGGGATGATAATACAAGAGCAATTTGGCCGCGGCGTGACGAGCTTTGATGTCGGCCACGCCCCAATGCGGCAACAGCTGGGTCGGCTGGTTCTGATCGGTATCGGTATAACTCGAAGCTTCCAAGGCAAACAGCAAGCCGGTACCGGCAGGCACTTCTTTGTCCAGATCGAGACCATAATCTAAACCATAAATGGGGTCGATGAGCATGGCGGAAACTAGGCCACTAAATGATTCGATAAAGAGACGTTTGACGGCAACCAGGCAAGCCGCCGGGACCGCTTGAGGATCTTGGGGATTTAAAAAAGCCGCCAAGGAACTGCGGTGGTCAAAAGCGGCAATGACCAAATGACCTGATGGCGTAGTTAAGGCATGAAGATTCATCGGCGTTTAATTTTGGCCGGATTAAGTAAAGCCTGAATCCCCTCTTCGGTGTCGACTAAGACTTCACTGGCCGGTTCACCGGTGAGGACCTCGTTGACGGCGGTTTGATAGAGAGAGATGACTTGTTGGTTAAGGTCAGATTCGGCGGTAGAGGAATTTAAATACCAGGTTTGGGCGGTGGGTGCCTGCTGGATAAAAGCACCGACATACTGGTCCTCAATGAGTTGGTCGGCCATATCCAGGCGGGGAAAGGGCATGCCGACAAGTTGGCTGGCACTAGCAGCCGTATAAAGCATTCTTAAGGTGTCGGCTTGACTTAAATATTGGAGCCATAACCAGGCAGCTTGACGTCTATCTTTAGAAATCGAGGCGGAGACCCCCTCGACCCAGTAATTGGCCCAGGTTTGATCGCGTTGAGGTAATTGAGGTAAGGGAGCGACGGCAAAAGGAAGGTCAGGATTGAGTTGTTTAACTTGAGGAACACGCCAAGAAGGAGCCACCATCATGGCGGCTTTACCGGTGGCAAAGGCATAAGTCGAGGGTGGTAAGGTATCGTTCCAAACCTGGTCTTCGGTGGCAAAAAGAGTGTAATAAGTTAAGGCCCCCTGACCTTCAGGCGTATTGGGCTGAGCCAAATCGGCCCCATTCTGAAGAAAGCTGAAGGCTAAAAAGTCAGACCAATGCTCGACATTTTTGGTAGTACCCAGGGCAATGCCGGCGCGTTGAATCTGATTATCAACGGTGAGAGTGAGTAATTTGGCGGTGGATCGGAGTTCGTTGGGAGTTTGAGGCGGTTGAATACCGGCGGCGGCCAGAATGGCAGTGTTGTAATAAAGACCCAAGCCGTCCACCTCCAAGGGTAGCCCAAGATATCCTCTTTTAGTCTTCAGCCAAGCTTGGTTAGCCGGATAGAAAATGGCTTCATACTCAGCCGTCGAGTAAACTGAAGCCGGCATGGGAGCCAGCTGTTTTAATAACTGAGGCGCCCAAGTCAGATGATAACGAAACAGATCGGGGCCGCGGTCAGAGGCCAGGGCAGTTTGCAACCGGGACCAATAATCGGCTTCGGATTGAACAAGGTAATTGATTTTAATATGGGCATTTAGAGCTTCAAAGTCGGCAATTGCCTGAGTGAAGGTAGAGGTGGGTTGGCGTAAACCCCAATGGACTAAAGTAATGGTTGGAGCGGATTCAGGCGAGAGGCGCTGTCTGATTCGGGGAAGGATAAAGGCCAAAAATATCAATAACCCAAGCCCAAGACCGAGGCTAAAGAGAACCGGTTTGGTCGGCTTAAAACCGGCGGGTAAACGTAGGGAAAGCTGTTTCATAACACCCGTTCATCCTACCACTGATCGAGAGAGCAGAGAATGGGGTAGAATGTAAGGCATGGTTAAAGGATTTAAGCTGAAAAAATTGAAACCAAAACAGAAACAGCGAATTAAGCTCTTGAGTCTTGGAGCCTTGCTGGTCTTAATAATGGTGCCGCTGGTCGGCTACCTAACTTATCGGGGGTTATACTACCGGAAATTTTTTCCGGTGCAGGTCGGACCGGTCAAATTAACCCAATTAACCCAGGCTCAAGCGCAAGCCAGGTTGAACCAAGAAGCAGAGAAGTTTTTAGGGCAAAAGCAATTGGAATTGCAGTACGAGGATCAGCTCTGGACACTGAGTTTTGAAGCACTGAACTTAAAATATGACTTGGGCGCGACCACGGCTCAAGCTTACGCCATTGGCCGGAGGGAACCAATAAGGGAACACTTAACCACCCATTGGCGGTTAATGCAGGTACCAGCCAGGATACCGCTGGTATACCGACTGGATGAATCAGCCTGGAAGGTACTAATAGCAACCATGGCGGCAGTGATCGATCAGCCGGTGATCAAACCAGCGGTCAAGCTGACCAGGACAACTAGAACCAGCCCGGCTGAAATAGTCATTGAGCCTGGACAAAACGGTAGACAGCTGCAGACGGCAGCCTTAACCGAGATGATAAGCCAACAACTAGGTTGGTTAGAAACCGGACCGATCACAGTGCCAACGCAGCCGGTGGTAGTGGTGGCGGATGAAGTCAGTTTTATTCAAGCCAAAGCCAAAGCCGAGAAATTATTAGGTAAAAGTTTGATTTTAACCTTAAAAGCGGATGATCTGGATCAAAGCTGGACGTTAACGGATGAGGAAATGATTAAGTTGATGGAGGTCGGGCGCACTTTTGACGACGAGCTGTTGTCACTTTATTTAACTCAAAAAGCCCAAGAAATAAACCGACCGGCGCAAGACGCGGTCTTCAGGTTTAATGAGGTCAGTGGCCGCGTCGAAGAGTTTACTCCGGCTAAGGAAGGCTTGGCCGTTGACCTCACAACGACCAAAACCCAATTAGACCAGGCATTAAAGCAATTGATTAACAACGACAGCGTGGAAGCGGTAGAGCTGGCAGTGATGAAAACGGCGCCAGCGGTAACTTTGGCCAAAGTCAATACTTTAGGCATCAGCGAGTTAATTGGCCGGGGTACAAGTACCTACCAAGGTTCAATCCCATCAAGAGTCCATAATGTGGCTTTGGCTGCCGAGCACATTAGCGGAGCGTTGATTAAACCAGGTGAGGTATTTGATTTTAATCAAGTGATTGGTGATGTCTCGGCCAAAACCGGTTATCAACAAGCCTACATTATTATCAACGGTCGGACCGAATTAGGCGATGGTGGGGGGGTGTGCCAAGTGAGCACTACCACCTTTAGAGCCGCTTTAGATGCCGGTTTACCAATCGTGGAACGACAAGCGCACGCTTACCGGGTAGGTTACTATGAACAAGATACCAAAGCGGGTATCGATGCCACGGTTTATGCCCCGTCACCTAACCTAAAATTCTTAAATGATACCCCGGCGCATATTTTAGTTCAGGCGACGGCCGAGACACCCAAGCGGGCGTTAACAGTTGATATTTACGGGACCAGCGACGGCCGAGTGACCACGATTACTAATCATGCAGTCTGGGACATCACTCCCCCACCGCCGGATCTGATAGTTGATGATCCAACTTTGCCGGCCGGGACGATGAAGCAGGTAGACTGGAAAGCTAGTGGGGCTAAAGCCAAATTTGATTACACGGTGGAACGAGGTGGCTCAGTAATCCTAGAAAAAACCTTTTACTCGGCATATAAACCGTGGGCATCAGTATTTATGAAGGGAACCGGACCGATTTAGAGTGACCAGACCAAGCCATGGTAAAATCCAAAGGTATGGAGAAACGGTACGAACACCAGCGGTATGAAGAGAAAATTTACCGCAATTGGAAAAAGAGCGGTCGGTTCACTCCCCCACCCTACCATCCCGGTGAAAAAACTTTCACCATCATCATGCCGCCGCCAAATGCCAATAACCCCTTGCATGTGGGGCATGCTTGTTTTGTGACCATTGAAGACATCCTGATCCGTTACCACCGGATGCTTCAAGAAGCAACCTTGTGGTTACCAGGCACAGACCACGCCGGCATCGAGACCCAATACGTGTTTGAGCAGAAATTAAAGGCCAAGGGAAAAAGCCGATTCGATTTTGACCGACAAGCTTTATATCAGATGATATGGGACTATGTTAAAGAAAATTCCCAAACGGCCATCATGCAGATGAAACGATTGGGGGCGAGTGCCGACTGGTCGCGGTTAAGATTCACTTTAGAGCCGGATATTGTCAAAGACGTGGTTGAGACTTTTATTAAAATGCAGACCGACGGTTTAATTTATCGAGATTTAAGATTGGTCAATTATTGCCCCAGGTGCGGAACCAGTTATTCAGAGTTAGAGGTAGTCCATCAGGAGCAAAACGATCCTCTTTATTTTATAAAATACGGCCCGTTTGAGTTGGCGACAGTCCGTCCGGAGACAAAATTCGGAGATACGGCGGTAGCCGTGCACCCCAAGGATCAGCGCTATAGTCAGTGGGTGGGCAAAGAGATTGAAGTAGTTGGATTGCTGGGAAAATTCAACTTGACCGTTATAGCCGACGAGTTGGTCGATCCAGAGTTTGGTACCGGGGTGGTTAAAGTGACGCCAGCACACGATCCCAACGACTTTGAGATAGGTCAACGCCATGGCCTGGAGTTAAAACAGATTATCGGTTTTGACGGCAAGTTAACGGATCTGACCGGACCGTATCAGGGTTTAACGGTTAAAGCAGCCCGAGAGAAGGTGGTAGATGATTTAAAAGCACGGGGCTTGATGACCCAAGTGGACGAAAACTACCGACACACCGTCGCCAAGTGCTACCGCTGTGGCACGATACTGGAACCCCTCCCCCGTCCCCAATTTTTTATCAAAGTCAAAAGCCTAACCCAGCTGGCTCTTAAAGCATTAGCTAAGGGCGAAACGCAAATCTATGGTGCCGGGCACGATAAAATCTTAATTCATTGGCTAAAAAACCTAAAAGACTGGAATATTAGCCGGCAGATTGTCTGGGGTATCAGAATTCCTGTCTGGTACCGGATAGATACAAGCCACAAGACACAAGCGACAAGTATAAATAACCAAATAATAGTAGGGTTTTTAGATAAAGAGAAGAAATTAGTGAAAGGTGAAATCGGAAAACTATTGGAGAGTTATAGCTTTGAAGAAATTGAAACCGGTTTGCAAATGTTAATGGCTCCACCAGAGGCAGAATATAAAGTTGCTAGGGCTAAACCCGGAGCTAATTATCTTCAGGAAACGGATACCTTTGACACTTGGTTTTCCTCGAGCCAGTGGCCGGTAGTCACGCTACAAGCGCCAGGCAACAAGCAACAAGATAAATCAAAGGTGACAGATTTCGAGAGGTTTTACCCAACCAGCGTGATGGAAACAGCTTACGATATTCTCCCCTTCTGGGTGATGCGAATGATGATGATGGGCTGTTATTTAACCGGTAAAACTCCCTTTACCAAGGTTTACTTTCACGGCTTGGTCAGAGATGAGCAAGGACATAAGATGAGTAAGAGCCGAGGCAATGTGGTTAATCCCCTCCTCTTGGTTGAGACCTACGGAGCCGACGCTTTACGGATGGCTTTGGTGATGAGTACGACCGCCGGGCATGATAGCAATGTGGGTGAAACTAAAGTTAAGGGGATGAGGAATTTTTCAAATAAGATATGGAATGGCGCCCGTTTTATTAAAATAAATCGAGAGGAAACAGGAAACAAGAAACAAGAAACAAGTTTAAAAACAAAAAAATACATAAAACATTTAAATCAGGTGGTTAAGCTAGTGACAAAGCAACTCAATGAATTAAAAATTGGGTTGGCGGCGGAAACGGTCCATAACCAGTTCTGGCATTGGTGGTGCGATGAAGTCTTAGAGGCAAATAAGCGACTCGAGGTTAGCGACGCGTGGTTAGAGGAGGGGATGAAGACCTGGCTGAAATTACTACAGCCATTTGTGCCGTTTGTGACTGAAGCCGTTTGGCAAGAGCTGTATCCCCAAGAAGAACTACTGATGGGGCAAGTCTGGCCAGCAATGGAGAAGAAAGTGTAAGGATAGAAGTTATTCAGCGGCTTTTTTGGCTTCAGGTTTAGATTCAGGAGTTTCAGTTTTGGCTTCAGCTTCCGGTTTAGATTCAGGAGTTTCAGCTTCAGCTTTGGGCTCCACTGGAGCCTCTTCAACTTTTTCTTCTTCCTGAGGTTTAATGGTGACTAACATTTCCTCGGGTGTCAAAGCTAGAGTCACCAGTTTCCGATCAAACTTCAGATCCTTGACGAATAAAGAAGCTCCAATCTCAGCTAAAGAGGAAATGTCGAGAACAAATTTGTCCGGCAAGTAGGCGGGTAAGGCTTCAACTTCAAGTTCGTTATGGATTATAACCAAAACCCCATTAAGATCTTTGACGGCCGGACTGTCACCAGTGGTTTCAAAGGCAATGTTGGCGGTAACTTTTTCGGTGAGAGACACCTCGCGAAAATCAACATGCAAGGGAAGACTAGTAACCGGATGGGTTTGAACGTTAGTGATTAAAACCGGATGAGTTTTTTGGCTACCGGTTACCGCCAAATTAATCAAACCGGTGGCACCGCTTTGGGAGTAGACCAAAGAAAAGTCAGCGTGTTTGACTTGGACGGCAAAGGATTTAGTTTTGGTTCCGTAAACATTAGCGGGAATAAAACCCTGTCGACGTAAATCTCTGACCTCACGGCCGATAATTGTACGGGGTGCAGCGTTTAATCTAATTTGGGTTGCCATAAAGTGTAACTGGTTATTATCAACAGCGTATAGTAACAAATCAATTGAGGAAAGGCAAACCCAGATAAATAGTCCAGACCGCCTTTTCTGCATCCACTTTTGTCTGGTATAAAGGTAGATTAATGCAGTCCCACGTCTTGACGTGGTTCACGTGCTGGTACATAAAAAAAGAAGACGATTAGCCTTGCGCTTGTCTGATTTTCTCTTGGGGATTGGTGGTGACTAAAACGTGTTCTTCTTTGGAAGCAACCACTCTTAAGGCGACATGGTTTTGACCGGCAAAGAAAATACCTTCGCCAATCTCCGAAGACATTAATAGCCGCTTCTCACCCTCGGACAAATAGAAAGTCTTGGCCACTTGGTCAATGGCCGCGGGCGACTGCTTCATTAAAAATTGAATCGATGAATTGGTGACTATGGCTTTACCTTGGTCAGTGGTAAGGAAATCAGACACATCCTGAGTAATGGTAGTCACTCCCAAGAAATATTTACGGGCCCGTTTGGCCATACTAAAGAGGAAGCTGGCCGATTCGGGATATTTCATTAAATACCAGGCTTCGTCGACGACTAAGATTCTTTTCTTTAGATTTTTTTTAATCCGAGTCCAAATAAAGTCCAGAATGAGGAACATGGCGATGGGCCGGAGGGCGTCTTCCATTTCCTTAATCCCAAAAACAGTAAACTTGTTGTGAATATCCAGGTTGGATTGCTGGTCAAAAATACCCCGGAAAGAGCCTTTGATAAATTTCTCTAAGCGGTTGGCTAAAGTTAAAGAATCAGCCGACTCCATGCCGATTAATTGTTTGTAGAGATCTTCCATTAAGGGTGGCTGTAGTTTCTGAGTTTCGGGTTCAGGGGTAATGCCTTTGGCTTGATAGGCAGCCACCAAGGCTCGATCGAGGACGGCTTCCTCATTGGCCGACATTTGGCCAAGCATGATCTTCATTAAGGTATGGAGGGAGATGATTTTCAAGCCTAATTCATTTTCTTCGGGGTCATAGAGGGCGGATAAATCAAAGGGATTAATTTTAAAGGCCGCGTTGAAGGTGAAGTCGAGATATTCGCCATTAACGGCGGCGGTCATATCTTTGTATTCACCTTCCGGGTCGATAATGATGATTTCGGTATCAAACATTAAAGAGCGGAGACATTCAAGTTTGACGGAATAGGATTTACCAGAGCCGGATTTGGCAAAAATAACCATGTTGGCATTCTCCATGGAGAAGCGGTCAAAAATAACCAAAGAGTCGTTGTGCTCGTTAATACCATACATGATGCCGATATCTTGAGTTAATTCCGAGGAAGTAAAGGGGAAGGTGGTCGCTAAGGAGGTCGTATCCATGTTGCGTAAAACGTTGAGTTTATCGGTGCCTTGGGGAAGAGTGGTTTTGAAGCCCGGCTCCATTTGCAGGGAAGCCTTCTTGGAAACGATCAACAAAGCGCCGAGCATACTTTGAATCTGCTTACTGACGGTGGTTAATTCTTCCAGAGACGGGGAGCTAATAGTGAGGTAGAGACCGAATTGAAAAAAGCGCTCTTCGCCTTTGGCCAATTGTTCTTGAAGGATACGAGCATCTTCGAGTTTGACCTGTGTGTCAATATTCGGTAGACGGCCGCGCTTGAGATCACTCTGGATTTCGGCTTCCATTTCGGTGATCTTACGGCGCAATTCGTCCATGATGGTCTTGCCATCAACGGGAAAGATATGCATGGAAATATCCAGGGAATAATTAAAATTAATCAGAGGTGACAGCCAGTTGGCGGAGACAAAGCGGGGATAGCCGGCGACAAAGAAGGTTTGGATATAGTAATTGCCGATCTTGAGGTGGTTGAATTCAACGTCGATAGCTTCGGGGGCAATGACGTCTTGGATGGTAACCAGGCCTTGAACGAACAGCTCTTTAGCATCGGGTTTAGCGGCTGTAGCCGCCGGCGGGGACGGGATAACCTTTTTTTTCTTAAACGGTAGGGCGAGCAGCTTCATAGACAAAGTGAGACTGGATTAATTATACCAAGAAATTGCCTAAAGGGAGGGTTGATCAAGGATGCGATTAACCAAAGCGTCAGCCGCCGCATTTTGAGTTCGGGGGATAGCCGTAAAAGTGGGGGTGAGGTGAAGAAACTGTATCTTCTGGTGGACAATTAAGACCAAGTCCTTGAGGTGAGGTTGTTTGATTTTAAATCGACCGGCTAATTGGTTAACGATAAGCTGGGAATCGGAATAAAAGTTAACCGTAAAAACTGTCTGGGGAGATTCGGGAACAAACGGAGTGAGGGCGTCTAAGGCTAGAATAACGCCTTGGTATTCGGCTTCGTTGTTGGTCTGATGACCGAGAAAGCGACCACCCTGCTCGAGTATAACCCGAGTAGCGTCATAGATGAGAAAGGCGGCGGCGGCAGGACCGGGATTACTGCGAGCGGCACCGTCGGTATAAACCGATAAAGGATAGTTAATCATGAAGCGGTTTTAATTCCCTTGGGACTGACAATTAGGCGACGTTCCCTGGCTTCACCTTCAGAATAAGTGCTAACCCGAGGATCAGTTTGAAGTTTGAGGTGAACTTGGCGGCGTTCAAAGGCAGATAAGGGTGGAAGGATGATTTCCCGGCCAGATTCAACGGACTGATCGGCTGCCCGAGTGGCCAGCGCTTCGACTTGAGTTAAACGGAGTTGGCGATAAGCGTTGATATCCACCAGCACCGGTTTAAAGGTGGCTTGGCCCTGATTAGCCATCAAGTTAACCATTAATTGGAGGGCATCGATAGTCTCACCGTGGTAACCAATCAGAATACCAGAGTCGGCTTCGGCGACGGTGAGTCGAACTTCTTGACGATCAGCGACAGTTTTAGCCGTCAGCTTGACCGGTTCGATGGCAAAAAATTTCAAGAGTGACTTTAAAGCTTTAGTCGCGGTCATAAATTAAACATGGCTAGGCTGGAATCGTTTCAAGTAAATTTTAACTCGATTTAGGCCGCCCCAACCAGAGACCAAATACTGCTGAATAATACTAACGACGGTGGATACAATCCAGTAGAGGGCTAAACCGGAGGGAAAGCGGAGGGTAAAGAGGACGGTCATTAAGGGCATCATGAGGACCATCTGGTTTTGCATGGTGGTGGCCATGTCAGCCATTTGATCGGCCTTTTGATCATCAGTTTTGGTGGGGGTAGCCAAAGCCTGGACTCTAGCGGCACTGGGGTCGGCTGCCGGTAAAACCATAAGGCTTAAAAGCAGTTGAGATAGACCAGCAATGATGGGCAAAATATAGTAGTTGTCAGGTTTAGTCAGGTCAAACCAGAGGAAGGTAGGGTCAATGCCGGTGGTACCGCCGTTAAGGTAAGTGATAAAGACCCGATAAAGAGCAATGAGGATAATAAATTGAAGCAAATAGGGGAGACAGCCGGCGGCCGGATTGATTTGATGAGTTTTGAAGAGGGCCATTTGGGCTTGCTGTAGGCCTTTGGGATCACCCTTATACTTGGCTTTTAAAGCGTCGATCTCGGGTTTTAAATCGCGCATTTTGATGGCCGAACGCATGGCCGGCAGAGTTAAGGGAATGAGGACCGCTTTGATGCCGACAGTCAGGAGAATAATAGCCCAGCCTAAACTGCCGGTAAGGGTAGTCAGCCAAGTGAGTAGTTGGGCCAGGGGGGCGGTCAGAAAATCAAACATACCTAAAATAGGATCGAGTATTTAGTATTTAGGATTTAGGATTCAGGGTCAAAACAACCCTGATTGAATCAGGCCAGACTGCAGTATAACATGGAGGACTCAAGGGGTTAATCGGGTAATCGCGTTAAGGTAAGGGGTCGGGCCAACCCAACTCGCTTCTGATAACTGCCAAGGCGTGAGGATATTGGTCTGGGGTAAGTTGGTTATTTAAGACACAAGACTGTTTATTTTTTAGGCCAACACAGCCAAAACAGTCAGTACAATTAGATAGACCGGAACTGTAATAGCAGTTGGTACATAAGCTACAGTACTCTAAAAAGGCAGAGTGATAATTACTACTGCCACCACAGATTTCGTAACATAACTCCTGCCAGGTACCGCTGAGCATAGCTTGCAAATTTGATCCCGAAGCCGATCCACCACCAAATGAGGTGTCCCAGGAATCACGAGCCATGCCACTATCGTAGATATAACCGGAATTCTCAACATAATAAGAGTTAAAACCCCAATACATATCTTTACAGTTAGTAATATAGTCACCATACGGACAGTTTTCCGTTTGACGCTGCATGCTCTGGGGGACCGGGGTAGACTGCTTGAGCAAAGTAAATTGAGACAAGATTTGATCAAGCGATTGTTGCTTGACGAGCTCAAGTTGTTGATGATAGTCAGCCTGACTGAGTTGCCGATTAAAGAGACAGTATTTTTTATTAGACAGGGCGACACAGCCAAAACACGAGTCACAATTAAAACATTGATAACAATAATGGCAATCACGACATTTGGTGCAATCTTGAGAATAGGTTAGGCGATAGCAATCGAGACATTCGATGGACTCATAACAAAGTTCAGACATGCCGCAGTAAAGGCAATCAACAAGGTGCTTTCCGTTACAAAGAAAGCAATAGCTACAAGCTTGGCTACTGAGACATAAAATACAATAATGACAATTTTGGCTATAATGGGTGTAATCACAATATTCACATGCTTCAGGATTAGTGAGGCGTAGGGCTGGAACGGGGATTGATTGACGCAGTTGATGGTAACTGTCTAAAAATTTGGCCATTTAGACAACTTTGGTTAGATCAACCTGACTACGGAACTCTTCATAACATTTGAGACAATAGACAATCATGCCTTTGTCGGGATTAACTGTAGTCACCATGCTCTGACCACATTTAGCGCATAGATATTTATAGAATTGGCGCTCATTTCTCAAACTAAGACGACGCTGATGACGACAGTCAGGACAATTAGTCGGCAGAGGTAAACCCATTCTCTTATAGAAAGCTAATTCCTGAGTAATGAGCTTAAACGCTTTAGAACAAGTTTGACATTTTTGCGGCATACTTAATGAGTATGATTATACTATGGGTTCTTCAAAAGTGGGTTTTGAGGGTGGTTTAGGCAATCGCTGGCTGGAAATCAAATCAACCACCGGACCGGCTTGTTGAAGATATTGGGCAATTTCGGCCGGTGATTTGCCATAGCGTTGACGTGATAAGGTTTTGATCTGGGCGGCCAAATTTTTAGCGCTTGGTTTAACGGTTAAGGTGGTCGCTGAGAATGGTTCAGTGGTTTTACCGACGACAGAAAGCTTGGCGTAAACTTCACGGATATTAAGGTTGATTAAATCCGCCTGATTGACGCCGGGAGTGAATTCTTTGGCTAAAAAGGCCGCATCTTCGGGGCCGGTCCGAAAGGTGATAAAGGAGCCGACGTTACCGAAAACAGTTTTGCGAATGGCGGGAGTAAGCTGGTCGAGGTATTGATGAGCGATGGTAATGGCGAGATTAAATTTACGGGCTTCGGATAAGAGCTGGTTAAAGGAGTCGGTAGCAAAATGCTGAAATTCATCGACATATAAATAAAATTCCGGTCTTTGGTCTTCCGGTTGGTTAACCCGGGCCATAGTGGCTTCTTGAATCTTGGTAAGAATCATGGAGCCTAATAGAGCGGTGTTTTCTTCACCGAGTTTCCCTTTAGCAATGTTGATAACAATAATTTTGGCTTCATTCATGGCAGTGGAAAAGTCAAACGCCGACTGAGGTTGACTGACAACATGACGGATATAATCGTTGGAGATAAATTGACCTACTTGATTAATCAGGGGAATAATGGCTTCGTTGTCGAATTTCTCGTTCCAGGCAGTAAATTCGTGGGTCCAAAAATTTTTAACCACCGGGTCTTCGAGTTGAGCAATGAGTTGATGACGATAGTCAGTTTCGGTTAATAAACGGACAATATCGATGACGGTGGTGTTTCCGACTTCAACTAGAGCCAGAACGATAAAGCGGAGGACGTGTTCGAGACGACTATTCCATTGAGCCCCAAACAATTTTTTAAAAATAGCAATAAAACCGGTCACCACTTGATATTTAGCCTCAGGGGTTTCGCAGGTGAGCGGATTAAATCCCAAGGGGTGGGTAGTATCGGAGGGATTGAAATAGATAACATCATTAACGCGTTTTGGGGGAATATGGGAGAGAATATTTTCGGCCAAGTCACCATGAGGATCGATAACACAAAAGCCCTTATCAAAAAAGATATCGGAAAGGATGAGAAGTTCGATAAGTTTACTCTTACCCATGCCGGTTTTACCGACGATATAGGCGTGGCGGTTACGATCCCGGCGGTCCAAGCCGAATTCGAGGCTGGTTTCCCGATATAAAGTTTTACCAAAAATAGAGTGGTGGGGTTGGTCTAAAAATTGACCTTTTGGCAGATTCTGAGGCGGCGGGAGATAATTGGCGGCGACGTGTTCCAGGTTAGTAATATGTAATGAGGAATCGGGAAAATGGAAAATGGCGGCCAGTTCACGGGAATTTAAGATAAAGGGATTAGGAGAGAGGCTGCGGGCCATAAAGCGCTGTTTGATGGCTTCAGGTTGGGATGGAGACACCACTAGGGCATTAATGTCACTCAGACTGAGTTTATCCAGGGCTTTACTGACTAAGCCAAGATTTTCGTTGACTTCGGTAGTTGAGGGAGCAGATATGGCGACGCGAAGGTTGGCATAAAATAGTTTTGAGTCAAACTTCTGTTTGACAACTTGATAATAGTTAATCGCTTCTTTTTCAAGAAAGGGATGATGAAGAAAGCGATTCAGGTTATTTAAGGCGCCAATAATAAATGAGAATTTTTCTCGGAGAAATTGGCGCGACCAGGATTCAGAAGTAGGTTTAAGGAGTATTTGCAGACATACCCCCTCTTCATAATGTTCGAGTTTGTTAAGGACAGCAGCCAGCATCAGATAGGGGTCTGACTGAGAGGTAAAACTAGTTTTGAGGGGGAAAAATGACGATCTTTCTAAGGTGAATTCGGTAAAGACTTGTTTTTGACCATGGACTTTAATCTCCACCGCCGCTTGAGTAATTTCGACGCGATTAAATTTAGTGTAAATTAAAGGAGTAATGACCGCGGCCAATGGCTGGGGGGCAACAATTTGAAAGCTAAAATAGTTTTCCTGTAACCAGACTTCGCAACTGATAGTGTCGGTCGGCTGATGCGGATTAAGTCGAGTCTTAGCCAACTTATGTAAATCTTCAAAAAAAGCGGTGAAGATGGCGACGGAATTTTCAAGATCGAGGGGTGCTTTAAGGCGGAGCACCTGTTTCGGTTGGATCATGACGGTTTGGCCACCCCAGGTGGCATACGTAGCCATATTGTAACAGATCAGGGGAAAAACTTAGGGCAAGAGGTCGGGGCCGGGGGCAACGCCGGGGCGGCAGCGGCTGACACGTTTAAGGCAGAGCCAACCACCCTTAATCAAACCGTAGCGTCTAAAGGCTTGGTCACAGTAATGGCTGCAACTGGGGGTAAAGCGACAACTATTGGGCGGCAGACCAAAACTTAAAAGCAGGGCCAGAAAAATGGATTTGAAAGCACGATAGAGATGAAACATAGGCTAGGGAGAAGAGGAGAGGGATTTTAAATAGTCGGTAAAGGCAGCCGGGTCGATAACGTCAGAGGCAACCACTAACAACATGTCTTGAGCCGGCAAACCGGAGGCAAAGCGAATAAAACAACCGTGAAGTTGGCGTTTGAGGCGGTTGCGGGCTACGGCCGATTTGAGGACCCGGTTGGGAATGATCACGGCCAAGCGCGGCCGAGCCAAGGGATTGGGACGAGTAATCAAGGTAAAGCCAGGAAAACGCTGGGTAGCGCCGGTAAAACGAGCCGCTGGTTTGAGAGGTAAACGATTGGCCCGGGGAAGCATGAGGCCATTATAGCTTAAGCCGCCAGGCGCCGACGACTCTTAAGGCGACGGTGGTGTAAGACGGACCGACCGGGTTTGGTCTTTTGGCGAGCTCTAAAGCCATGAGTTTTTTGGTAATGGCGTTTTTTGGGTTGATAAGTACGCTTCATAAATATAATGAGCAAGGAACAAGGAACAATGAGTAATAAGTAGTATATAGGGAGAAGCAGAGGAGAACAAGAAGGCTATATGGTTCGGGTTTTTTGGGGATTGAATAATGTGGATAACTTTATTAGGCTGTGTTTCACTTGCCTTTGGTTCATCCCTGGTATTGTGGTTATAACTGCCTTAAAGGATAGGGTTATGGAAGTGAAGCAGATGTGGAAAATTGTATTTGAGGATTTACAAGTGTCGATGTCGAGCGCCACTTTTTCCAGTTGGATCAAACCGTTAAGTTTACAGGCGATGGCGGCAGTCGGGGAATCGCGACTGATTGCGGACATCGTTTGCCCATCCCCGTTTCACATTAATATTGTGGAGCAACGCTATTACGCTCAGATCAAAGATGCTTTTGATCGGGCGACAGACAAACAAACGGAACTACGCTTTAGCGTGGGCGCTACCCCAGTCAAGACAACCATCAAAACCCCCTTAGGACCACTGTTTAAAACAGCAGGTCCGAATAACGGGCTACCGACTATGGCCATGCGTCGAGTGGGGTTGCGTAAAGATTTCAATTTTGATTCCTTTGCGGTGTCCACCACCAACGAAATGGCGCATGCGGCCGCCAAGGCTGTCAAAGATCATTTTGGGGCGGCGTATAACCCCCTGTTTATTTACGGTGGGGTGGGCGTGGGTAAAACCCACTTGATGCAAGCGATTGCCCAAGCCAGACTATATGACAAGCCACAGACAACCATGATTTATTGTATGGGGGAAGAATTTACCAATGAAATCATTGACGCCATCCAGCAAAAGACAACTCGGGACTTTAAAAAGCGTTATCGGCTAGTCAAGGGCTTGTTTATTGATGATATCCAATTTATTGCCGGGAAAACGACGGTCCAGGAAGAATTTTTTCATACCTTTAATGCCATTTTGAAGGGGGGCGGCCAAGTGGTGTTAACCAGTGACAAACCACCGCAAGAAATCCCGCAGTTGGAAGCCAGACTAAAATCCCGATTTGAAGCTGGGCTGATTGTGGATATCGGCGAACCAGACTTTGAATTGAGGACGGCGATCACTTTGATCAAAGCCAAACAGCGGCAAATCCCGATCGGGATGGCAGAGGCACAACTAATCGCCGGCAACATTGAAAGCGCCCGAAAAATCGAGGGTTTTTTAGTCAAGTTGGCAACCGAAGCCCAGATTAGAAAACACGCCGTCGACAACGCCATGATTCAAGGTATGCTGGGGAAAGAGTCCCGGCCGACCGAGGGGTCAATTCCCCCGCTAAGGCCAAATGAAATTATCCGGGGGGTAGCTAAGTATTTCGATCTACCGGCCAAAGAAATTACCGGCAGTGGGCGGGCGGCGCGGTTGGTCTTGTCCAGGCACACAGCCATGTACCTAATGCGGATTGATTACAACTTACCGTTAACGGAAATCGGTTATTTGTTTTCTAATCGCGATCACACGACGGTAATGCACGCGGTGAATAAAATTACCCTGGAGTTAAAAAATTCCAGTCTGATGCGAACGACTATTGGCGACTTACGGCAGCAGCTGTATGCCAGCTATAAAGCATAAACCGTGGAGAAACCGGGGGAAAGTAGTTGAGAGAGAGTTTAACAAGTGAATAAATTGGAGGCGGCGGCGGATAAGTGAAGAACTGTCCACCATCGTCAACCCGAGTTTTCCAGGGGCTTCAACACACCAAAACAACCCGATATAGTTGAGAGCGAAAGCGGCGATTGTCCACCTATCCACAAGACTACTACTATAGACTACTAAAATAATATAAAGAAATGGAGAAAAGTATGGAAATACAAGTTTTGAAAGAAAACCTGCTAAGAGCCTTAACGATTGCGGTTAAGTTTAGCGCTCAGAAAGCCCAGTTGCCGGTGTTAGCTCACGTCTTATTGGAAGCGACCAAAACCGGCATTTACCTCGCGGCGACCGACTTGGATACCGGGATTCGGTTGAGATTTGCCGGGAAAGTGGTCATGCCAGGGTCGGTGGCCGCGCCAGCTAGGTTATTGAATGAGTACATCGGCGTGTTGCCGCTGGGGGTGGTTGAGATCAGCAGTCAAAAAGAGAAGCTGACCGTCAAAGCCAAGGGGTCGCGGGCAACAATGCAAATTCTGGCAGACAGCGAGTTCCCTACATTTAGCCAGGCGACACCAGCAGCAAAATTGGGGGAAATTAAGATGGTGGATTGGCTAGGGAGCTGGCAAAAGCTGGAAACAGCGGTGTCAAAAGACTTAACCAGGCCAGTCTTAACCGGAGTCTTGTGGGAGATGGGGGAGGGGCGACTGGTGGCAACCGACGGTTACCGCTTAAGCCTGGTGGAGAGGGAGGCGTTTAATTTTGAGGGGGCGAAAGAAAAGATCGTGGTTAACGGCAGTTTCTGGGGCATGTCGGCGAAAACCATGGCCGATTTACAGGTAGATACAGCCGAAATCTATTGGTTGAAACAAGAGAAGCAACTGCTGTTAAAAACCGACGACGTGATGATGGTGGGGAGACTGGTTGAGGGAGAATTCCCTCAGTATCAAGCCATTTTACCAAAAGGTAAAAACGTGGTGGTGACCGTGGAGCGGGAAAGTTTTTTGCAGGCGGTGCGTGGGGCAATGATTTTTGCCCGTGACAGCGCTCAAATTGTGAAATTAACCATCACCAAGCAAGCGTTAATGGTGGCAGCAGCAGCCCAGAGCGGTGGGGCGGAAACGGTGCTGGCGGCTGAGCAGGAGGGGGGCGAGTTGACGACGGCCTTTAACGGCAAGTTTTTGAGTGATTTTTTAAGCCGAGGACAAAGTGAGCAGGTGACGATGGCTTTGGATGAAGCGTTAAAACCGGGAATGTTTACCGAAGTGGGGGAGAAGCAGTATCGGCACGTGATTATGCCGATTAGGCTGCGGGAGCCGGCGGCGGGCTAAAAGGTGGGGGGGTCGGGGGGGGGGGGGGGGGGGCTTTGAGCGAGGCCACGGCTTGAGTCAGGGGGGAGGCATAATCGTTGGCCGAGGAGAGGCTGGCGGATTCACCGGCGTCAGGATTGTAGGCGACATAGAAGAGATGAATCAGTTCCTGGGTGGTGAGTTGGCGGGCGGAAAGATTCAGGTGAGTCAGTTGACGCAGGAGGTGGTCGCGCTTGGGCTCGAGAGAGCTTAAAGCTTTTTGGATGATATAGGTTTTATCATAGGGCAGTTTTTTGGGTTTGGAACTGGTGGGTAAGGGTAAGGCAGACTTGGAGGTTAAGCCGAGTTCGATGGCTGAGAAAGGAATGACAATATAGAATTTTTTGTCGAGGACGTTGCGTTCCTTGACGATGATCTCGACGAATTGGCGGTATTGTTCGATGCGAGCCCGAAGAACAGGGCTTAACTGGCGGACCTCCTGAGCCTTGAGTAGTTTCAAGTAATTGGTAATGTCTTTGCGCTGAGAGCGGATGAGGATTTGAATGGGGAAGGAGAGAGAATTTAAGAGGCCGGCGTAGACGTAGATCAAGCCGTCTTGTTCTTCTTCGGAGAGAAGATTAAAGTTGATGGCGCTAACTTTGAGGACCATGCAGGCCGAACCGTCGCGGAGAAGAACCAGATTAGAAACAACATCTTCAATATCCAGATTTTCTTGAGTGGTGGAGCGAATGGGGGTGACGGGCATGGTTAGCAACGAGCGACTAGGGCTTCGCAACTAGAAATCGATTTAATGATACTAATATACTGATTGGATTAGTGGTTTGCGAGTCGCTAGTTGCAAGTCGCGAATCACTAGCTTTGGGCTTGGATCTTAAGCGGTTGGATGACTTGTCCCCTGAGATCCAACTTGATTATAGCAAAGGTGTGGCCAGGAGCGTCGATTTCCAATTCATAAGTGCCGTTTTTTAAGGGAGTGTTGGAGGCAAATTGCCCCAGGCGGTTGGTTTTGGTGGCGCGGACCGGGAGGCCGTCGCTGGAGCGGATTTCAATGATGGCGTTTTCAACCAAGCGGCCGACCGGATCAAGCACCATGCCGATAATGGTGTTAGGGATGGTTGGCAGAGAGGGGAAAGGCAAATCGCGGCTTTCGGTGGGGGCGACGCCGGTGCTAGCGGCTGTTTGTTTGACCAAAGTGTGGAGGGGTTTTGGGGGAGCGGGGTAGAGGGTTTGGGGCCGCGGTGCCGGAGCGGGAGCAGGGTGAGTGGTTTTGGTGACGGCGGTAGGAGCGGCGGCGGGGACGACGACCATTTTGGGGACGCCGTTGGCAGGGGGAGCCACGGGGACCTCGAGGGGCTTAAGAGTCAGTGGGGGGGTGGGGGCAGTTGAGAAAAGTTTTATGGAACGAGTAATTTGATCGGCTTCAGCTTGGTCAAGAGGAGAAACCGCGCTGTCGCTTAAGGTTTGCAGATAACTGGAGAGACCGAGACGTTTTTTGGTAATGGCCATTTCGGAGAGAGTTTTCATTTCGTCGACGGTGAGGACCGAGGCGTGAGGCACAAAGGAAAAATATTGGGGTAATTCATGACCTTTACCCCAAAGATATTGGGTGGGAGCATAGATGGCTTTAAGGAAGGCATTGAGCCATTGCTCCAGCGGGCGTTCTTGAATGGGGAGGAAGGCGGCGGCAAAGCCGGAGAAGACGGCCAGAAAAATGAGAGGCCACTTTAGGAGGAAGAAGAGGTTGGTTTTGAAGAGAGCGATAGCGATACCCAAGCCGACGACAATTTGGAGGAATTGCTTTAAGGTCATATCGCCAATGAGGCGGAATTGGTAGGTAGAGATGTTTTGAGGAATAGGGTGTTGGTTCATAGGGGGTTAGATGGCAGGGACGATTAATTCAACCGCTACCTGAGTATCATCTGTTAATATACCGTTACCATAAAAATGGTAATAGGGGATGATTTTAGTGCCAGCTTTATCTTGGCGGTATTCCCACCCACCTTGAGATAGATCAAGAGATTGGAATTGAGATAAGGTAGCCTGGGGAGCGGCCGTATCGCGAACGAATAAGGCTTCGGGATGAAGATAGACATTTGGTAGAGCTAAAGTAGGGGACTTTGTGGGGACGTTGCCTAAATTAGAAGTCTGGGAGGGTGGAGGAGAAAAACTTATCTTAAGGGGTTGATTTTGGCTGTTAAGAATGATATTCATATCACCTTGAAGTTGGTGATGGTAATATACGGGGATGTCGTTGAGTTGAAAGTGGAAGGGGATAATAATTCTTTGGGCAGATTGGGGTGGTAAATTGTCCTGAGGACTAAGATTAATATAATCGGGAACATTGGAAGTTAAGAGGATGTTTTCTTGATCAAGAGTAACATTATTCAGACCGAGATCGACAGCCAGTTGTTGGGCGGCAGTAATAGCGGCAGAGACGTCGATGCCGGGTTGACTGATTAGGGGTCGAAAGTAGGAAATGGCTAAGGTGTGGTTGGCGGGGATGAGGTTTAAACTAACCTCGTTTTTAGTCCAAAGGGAGCTTGATTGGGGGTGGGGATCTAAATTGAGAGTGGTAGCCAGTTGTTGGCCAAAGAGAGAGAGGTCGGTAGGAATGATCTGGTAGGTGGGTAAGTAGGGGGGGATAGGGATGGTTGGACCAGAATAGGTAATGGTGGGTGTTTGAGTACTGGGGGTAGGAGTAGCAGGTGGGAGAGCTGGTTCCTTGGGGGTGAGGAGATAAAAAATTAAACCAATAAGGATTACTATTCCGGTGATAAAAAGAGGAAAGTATTTTTTTAGCATAAGTTAGGGAATAATGGGTACACTGGTAGCACCAGTAGCGGCATCATAACATTCAAGATCGATACATTGGCCGTATTGGACATTGGTCATATTTCCGGGGAAGAGACTACGAATGTCCGGGCGGCCACCGTCACAACGGACTTCGTAGTGTAAGTGGGGGCCAGAGCTATTGCCAGTGTTACCAGATAAGCCTAATTGGGTACCGGCAGCCAGGCTAGCCCCAGCCGCTGTACCTTCAGGAATAGTGATTTGCGACATATGAGCAAAGTATAAACGGCAATTGGATAAATTGCCGGAATTGGGGGGAGTGCCGATGTTGACGATGGCGAGGTTGCCGTAACCTTGGTTGTTCCAGCCGGCTGAGACGAGAGTCCCGGCGAAAGGTAAGATGACGGGGGCGCCTTCAGGCAGATCGATATCAATGGCCGAACCACCATTGGCATCGGTGGAAGGGTGACTTTCGGGCATATAACCATTGAAACAGACCCGACCAATGACCGGCCAGCAAACCATCCCTTGGACATTAAAAGAGACGAGTGGACCGGTATAGGCTGGACCGGGGCCACCGTGACCCGGACCGGAAACAGCATCGGGAATGCCGTCGCCATTAGTGTCAATATATTCGGCATCAATGCCATAGCTACTCAAAGAGATGGTTTGGGCGGAGGTGAGTTTGAAGGTATGAAAATGGCGCCAGACGGACAAACCAATGATAGCACCAGTGGCGGAGACGGCTATCCAGATAGCAGCGGTACCAATGGCAGCGGCGGCAATCAGACCGACTTCAGGCAAACTGAGACCGATAGCGGCTAAGCCGGAACCGGCTTTAGCGGCCAGACCTTTAAGAGCACCACCGATAGAAGTGAGTAGGGGACGGAGAGCCGTCCCGATCTGAGTAAATGCAGCTCGAACTGTCGGTAACATTTTTTCAAAGCCAACCTTGATGACGGAAAAACCGTTTTGAATAGCCGAACCTAAAGCCCTGAACTTGGCCGGTAATTGAGCCGCAGCGGTTTTATAGCCACCGGAGAAAAAAGTGCGAGTGGATTGGAAGGTTTGGGAAAGAAAACCACGAGTATTGGCCAAGAAACCGCCTGAGGGCTTGAGTGTAGGGAGGCCAAGCTGAGTTCGAACGTAGCGGAAAACGCCGGAGGGAGAAGCTTCGGGGATGTTTTCAAAGACTTTGGGAAAAAGGCGGCGAGCCCAGCTGTTTTTGGCCAGGATTTGCTGAGCGAGTTGAGGGAAATGCTGTTGGCGTTGATGGACGTCTGCTTGATAATAATGGATGGCCTCGGGACTGGTTAGGGTGTGGATTAGGTCTCGGTGGTTGATTTTACCCTCGGCAAGAGCTTGAGTAATGACCGTTTGTGCTTCGGGTCTGAGGCCATGACTGACAATATAATAAGTAGCGGTAGTAATGGAGGTGTCATCCATGGCGGCCAGATTTAGTCCATAGGGTTCGAGAAGTTGATGATGGGGAGTAAGATTTTTAGTAACCGGTCGATGATGCTGTGGTTCCCCGCTGGTGATTAGAGACAAGCTAACGGCATGGGCGACAATGGGTTCAGCCACGGCCGCATGACGGAGGGGTGGAGGGGAATGGGTGGGGAGACTGGACTGAATGACCTGAGTAACCTCATAAGCACTCAAGGATTTAAAGGCGGATTGGGTATTAATTTCGGTTTCGATGCGGGCGGCGGTAACCGAATCGAGACCTTTTTGAATGAGGGCGTCGTAAAAAGAAGAATGATGGCTATCGAGAGTGTCAATGGCTTGAATGATAGTTTTTTGAGGGTGGCCAGAACGGAGCTGATCCTGGAGATATTTAATGGTGGTTAAGGTGTCTGAAGAGGCAGTAGGCACCAAGTGCTCCAATTGGTCGGCAGCGCCGTTAGGGTCGCCTTGGGCAATTTCGGCTCTAACTTGGTTAAGAACGGCTCTTTGGGGATAGACAGCGGTTTCAAGCTCTTGCATCAGGGTACTCTGGTGAGTCAGGTTTTCACGAGCTTTTTTAACCGCTTGATTTTCGATAAGGTCTTGAGTGATGGCGGTTAGGCTTTTTTCTAACAACTGGGGATTGTTTTTTTGAGCAAAGCGAAGAGCAGTGTTTAAACGAGTGGGGCTAGCTTCAAGAATCTTGACGGTAAACTGAGTGAGAGTTTCGGGAGTCAAAGGGAGACCATGAAGAGTGAGAGCTTGACTAATAACAGAGGCAATTTCATCTTTATTAATGTAAAGATCGGGACGAGCCAGACCAGCATTAGCAGCATTGGCAATGAGAAGGGCTTGAGCTTTTTCAGCTGCGGCAATGGCAGCGGCATTGAGTTTAGCTAGAGATTCAGCGGCGTGACGTTGAGCCTCGAGGTATTTTTGGACTTGGATGGCGGCTGGACCCTTAGTTTTAGCAGCGGCTTTGGCTAAATGAGGGACAACGGCAGTAGCTTCGCCTTTTTTGGGGGCAATTTTAAGGGTTAATTGCTGGATAGAATTGAGGAGAACTGAAGCTTCGGTAGGATTAGTCAGCGAAGCTAAGTTGACTTGGAGATGTTGAGTTAGGGGATTGGAGCGAAGATTGGCGACGAAGGCTTTAGCCAGTTCTTGCCGTAGAGTGAAGGGGATGTCGATGTCGGGATCGGCTAAGAAAGCAGCTTGCTTGAGGAGGTTGGAGTAGGTATTATCGAGCTTGATTAGTTGATTAAGTTGAGTGTCTAAGTCAACGTCGGGCATAAGTCAATCATACCAGAGGTTGATGGCATGAGGGGCTCAAGTTTTGGTATGATGAAAAGAGGTTGTGAGTTGGGGACAGAGAAGATATAATATAGTTATAGGTTATTATGACTAGAATGGTCAAGGAACAAGTTGAATGGGATGATATGGTGCGAGACGCGACAATCCAACGGTTTGAATATACCTTGTTCAAAACTTAACGCATATGAATGACGCCATAAGCCATAAGCCATTAGCTATAAGCCAAAAGTCTGATCCTTTCTTAGCGGATGAGTTGGATGAGAGGAGGATTGGAGTGATGGTAAAGTTTTGGGTCGAGGGGGCAGAGGAGGCGTGGGAGATTGCACAAGCATTGGATAAAAACAAAAAGTACAGTTATGCCTTGTTTTTCTGTCATTTGGCTTTGGAAAAGCAGATTAAAGCGGTGGTGGTGCGAGTGGTCAGAAAACCGCCGATTCCGTCCCACGATCTGGTGCGACTGCTCAAGATGTTGGGAATTGAATTGAACGATAGCCAAAAGGCAGAACTTAAAGAAGTTAATTCATTTAACCTTGAGGCAAGGTATGATGATTATAAGAGGCAGTTTTACTTAAAAGCAACGAAAGAGTACACAGAGAAATGGATGAAGAAGTGCGAGGAGTATTTAATATGGCTAAAAGAAAAGATATAGACCAGGAACTGCTGGTAATGATGAAGCGCTATAAAAAAGTATTGGTGACGGCGAACATTAGGCCGGAGTTTATGGCGGTGTTTGGGTCGCAAGTTAAGGGGACCGCCAAACCATATTCAGATATTGATGTTTGTATTGTGTCGAAGGATTTGTCAGCCGACCCGGTGGATGATTACGTTAGATTGTCGATGTTGGCCGATAAGGTTGATGACCGGATCGAGCCTCACGGATTTCTACCGGAGGATTTTGACCCAACAATGGATTCACTGGCTTATGAGGTAAAGCGAACTGGGGTAGTGATATAGAGCCAAATATTTATGAATGACCAGAAAAACCATCAACCATCAAATACTAACCAACCTCAACCCCATGACCCCTTTTTAGCCGATGAGCTGGATGTGCTGGAGGCAGTGGCGAAGTTGGAGCAGAAGTACGGGAAAAAGATTTTAACCGAGGAGCAGAGGGGAAAACTTTTACAAGCCAGGAGGGGTGAAGGTGGGCAAACTGCTGAAGTCAGTGTAACAAAGATTAATCAATTAAAATCAATAGGTGGTATTGGACAGAAAGAAGCAGAGTGGTTGGTGGCAGCTTTAAGGGCTAAATTGAAGAATGACATTAGTAATAATTTAGGGAAATATAGCTGGGATAGTTTTAGTGAGAAACAAAAGCAATATGTGATTTCGTGTTATTTCCAATTAGTTTACGGGACATCGGAGTACCATTTGGCGGAATTGTTGGCTGGAGGAGGCAAGAATGCCTGAAAGATCTGAGTTGGAAGTTTTAGTACCTCAAATGAGGCGGGTGTTGCCGCCAGAATATATGGTGGGGCCGATTGGGGAGGCGATCTTGAAACCTGATTATCGAGACTTAGATCTATTTACTCCGGAGGAATCAGCAAAAATTGTGGCAGGGATGGAAAAGTATGCCGGTGGAGATATCCGTGATTTTGATTTTTTAACAGAGAAGGTGGATGTATTGGGTGATTCGAAGGTATTAACGCCGCGTATGCCCCATTTGTTATCTGATTTAGGAGTAAGCGAATTATTAACTGGATTAGCAGACCGTAAAATTAATATTGAGCAAGTAGATGTTGAGGATAAGCGTTTTAAGAGATTGTCTGGATTGTTAGTCGAGTTAGATAATTTTTTACGAAGCTCTGGAGGGCGTGGCGATTTACGTGATGAATTAAGTGGATTAAGCCTGGAAGATTTAAAGGAAATTGCGAGAATTGAATTAGTCGGAGCTGATGAACAGGCGGGGCGATTAAATTTTCAGGATCCAGAACGTGGAGCTCAAGATGTGCGGGAAGCGATTGAAAAATGGAGAGCAAGGAAAAACTTACATCGGGTGGTGACGATTCCGGCAGATTACTATCAGGCTGAAAGTGGTTTACCCGGGGGGCAGTTAATAGTGCCTGATGACATGTTTGTTCCAGGAACGCGGGTGATTAAACCCAATTTATTAGATCGACCAGTGATTGTGCGTCAGGTAAACGGAGGAGGGTTTGCAGTGGTGCCAATGGCGGAGAGACCACTGGTTAACATAAAAGATGATAAGCTTGGATACCGACGGGTAGTGGAACGGTTTCAAGTAATAGAGTTTGTCAAAAGATTAGCGCACGGCGAGGGCGATGAGCAACAGTTCTTAAGAGTATTGCAATTAGCTTTCAAGGCTGAGGGGTTAGATCAAGGGACGTTAATTAAAGCGTATCTACCAGGGATGAAAAAAGCGATTGAGTTTTATGATTACGCAACGAAGGCAACGGAAAAAGATGACATACGTGGGGCGAAGCAGTTTGTGATGAGTCCAATCGAACAGGCATCCTTGTTAGCAGTACCAGAATCAACGTTGTTATTTGATTTTGGTAAAGATAAGGCAGGGAATGAAAGGTTAGCCCCCTTTTATATTGGGGTGAATAGGGTGGTGGATTCGTTGTGGGGGGATTATGGCCGGTGGAAGAAACAGGAAGGGGAATGGTTGTTTATTCACCCATATAGTCCTAATGAACCGAAGGTACTCTCAGCCTTTCGACCTGAGTTGAGGGGGATGTTACGTCCGGTATATGTACCGGAAGAAGACCCGATGAGAATAGGTCGCACAATTGCGGCCCAAGAAATGTATACGATGCAGCCAATGATGCGGGAAGAATTGGGGGGGATTAGTTGGTATGAGCAAACCACAAATGAAATGAAAGCTTTTGTTGCCGAGAGGAATTGGAGTTTTGATGAGTTGGTGGGGATTCGGGGGGTTTTATTTGACAATGGGAGACCTTTAGTGATTTCCTCTAAGAAAATACAGGAGAAAATAGCGGAGGCGGGCGGAAACGTTAGTGCTGGAATTGAAATGATGTTGCAAACACCAATGTTTGCAACACACGTTGAAGAATTAGTAGCTGGTTGGGGATTGTCAGCTCTCTTTCAGAGAGAACGGAGGGGAGATTTGTTACTGGCGTCTGATTTTGTCAGTGAATTAGCAATAAATATGGGGATGAGGGATGCCCATACAAAGAAATATTTACTTTTACCACCTGAAACAATCCGGATGGTGCGGAATTGGCATAAAGAATTTGAATTTTGGAAAAAGGAATATGTTGATTGGATGATAATAGCCTTGAAAAGCAAGAAGGGATTTAGGGCAACTTTTAGAAATGTATTAAATCCGGATAACTCGCCAGAAATTGCCCCGATTTGTTTTAGGAATGAAACAAATGCAGACGGTAGCCTGAAAAGTATTGCACAGAAAATTGGCGAATTAGAGAGTAAAAATAAGATTGGGGAGTTAAGCGATGAAGAACTGATTTTGTGGAATAATTTAAAGAATGGAACGACATTGGTGGAGGCATTGTTGTATGGGCGAAATGAGTGGGGGTTTTCGACTGTTTTTCGTAATATGGCAAATGGACTGGTGGATTTAAGTAATAAGGCTAAAGAAGCGCGGAAGGATGGTAAAACTGGTAAAGCCGAAGGGCTAGAAAAGTTAGCTAGGGACTTAAAGGTTAAGGCATTTAAGACCTATGTGCTGGGATATAGTGATTTAGCGCCTAATGCTTTTAGACGCGGACAACAGCAGATAGGCCCGCTTTTACAGACGGTGCAGGAAGATCAGGAAATGATGGAATGGCTTGCGGATTTTAATTTTGGGCCTTTATTAGATTCAGTGGGAGACCAATCTGGGGTGAAGGATCCGATCGGGCGAACGTCTTTAACAGGATTTTCACTATGTATGAAGATGCGAGGTTCGCGCAATATTATGGTGGGTGAAGTAGATAAGCCAGGGAAATATATTACCAAATATCCTTATGTAGCGGCGGAGTTGGGATCAAGTATGTTAGCGGCGGTACCGACGTTAAATAATGCCATAAACTCAATGATTATGAATTTAGCTTTTGGGAAACCGGACCGTTTAGAGGCAATGAGTGCGGACCAATTTGGAGAGGCTTTGGCCAAGATGGTGGTGGACTGGTTATTTGTAGGAATGCGGTCACAATCAGAGACTTCACAACTATTAAAGGAAGGGATTGAGGCGTTTGTAGATAAAGCTTTGATAAATACTGCTCACCTGTCGGCTTTGGAGGGGGAAGAACTAGTAGCTAATACTTTTAGGGAAATTCATCGAGTATCTCAAGGGATGATTGACACGGCACTGATTTACCAAAAATCGTTTAGGCGTGAAAGCGTGGAAGAAAGTAAGGTTGACTTGGCTACTAAGAGAGCTGGGGTTCAATATCTATCATTTGATGGGAACGACCCGTTGGCGGTTGAAGTAATAAGAGGTGCGGGATTTGATACAAATTATCCGTCTGAGATCGCTGGCAAGAAACCGTATGTGTCGTTGGGTGATGAAGCGTTGGATTTAGCGAGCGTAGAGGTGATTGCAGGTTTTGTGGAGGGGGGTGTGAATGTGAAAGAAGTATTAAGAAAAGTATCTAGTTTTAGCGCGTATGGACACCGGGGGGCGGAAGCGTTGACAGTGATAATTATGTCAATGTTTGCACGAGATAAGCTGTTGTATTCTAAAGAGCGAGAGGATCTTTTATTATCAACTCTAAAGATTGATAGAAGTTTTTTTGAAAGAATTAAGTATATCGCAGCGGTGAAATTACTAGAAATTGAAGAAGCTGAAGGAGGTGAAGTTGTACAAGTATCTAAAGATAATGAAGAGAGTGAGGCTCCATCAGCGACTAAAGAGAATGAAGGTGGCGAGATTCCAGATTAGGGAGTAGGTGAATTGGTTAAGATACTTCAGACGAAGGCTTCTGTTCCTTACCAGTGGTTCCAATGTTGACGGGTGTAGATCTACCAAGATTGCGGAGTCTATTGTACTGGGTATGAGTCATACGTTCCCCGGTGGTACTAACGTCACTACTGGCGGCGGCATCTTTACTAACTGCTCTGCCAGCTTTGTATTTTTGCCACCAACCACCGATATTCTGGGCGGTATACGATAAGCCAACTTGAGTGGCCGCGCCACCAACCATAGCAAATGGAGCTCTGATGACCCCATAACCGCGTTTGGCGTTTTCGAAGGCCTGAGCGCCGTATTTGTCTTCTTCCACTTTTAGGAATCCCTTGACTATTTTAACCACTTCGGGTAGTAACATTATAAACCCGAGGCCAATGATGGCCTGGATGGTGCGGGGGCCAAACTCTTCAGTTTCACCTTGGTTGACCCAGGTTATACCCCTGGAGGTGATGAGGGGAGGGACGAAGCCAGTGTAGTCGGTGCCTCCACCTTCACCAAAGCCAAAACCAGCCCGTTGTTCCCCAGAAGGGGTGATGCCCATACTGGCAACTGAGTCACCTCCAGCCAGGAAAGCGCCAATGACTACCATGATGATGACGGCCGGGAAAACAGCAGCGTTGGAAATGAGATTTTTTATCCAGGAGCTAAAAGTACTGGAACCGGGGAAGGCGTTGGTGAGGAGTTGAATGGGAGCGAAGATAACACCGACAATGATACCAATGTAGGCGGAGAGGAGGCCGAAAAAGGTGCGAAACATGGCGATAAAGATGGCAATGGCGATAGCCAGGTAGAAGACGGAGTCGAGAATCCAATCAAATATACCACCGGGAAGACCAACGAGTCCTTGAACCATAGCGGAAACAGCATTAGCCGTATCGCCGGCCACTTCCATAGGGGAAATAAAATACTTAATGCCGATGCGGAAGATGCTTAAGCCAAAGAGAGCATTAGCAGCAGTGGTGAGGTCGCTGATGATGCCGGCGGCTTCCAGGATGCTTAAAGCCCCCATGCCAACGAGATAGATAAGATCAACGACAAAGCCGGCGATGGCATAGGAAAAGGTGATCAGGATAAGGGTGATGATTAGCTTGGGTAAGGCTGCCTGAATGGTGACCACGGTCTGTTGGTCGATTTGAGCCCGAAACATAATCATGAAACCGACGACTATAAAGACAATGATAAAGAGGAAATAAGAGACATTGCGAAAAGCTTTCCAGACTTGAAGGATGGGGGAAAGGGAGGAGAAACCAAGACCTTGGGCGTAAGCCTGGGGAACTAAATGAGTGTTTTTAAGGACATCAGCCAGATATTCGCCAGTAGTAGCAGGAGGAACAACGGCGATGTAACTAATACCTTGGGCTAAGACGGCCACCGCCCCTCCGTAGTGATAATTAAAAGTACCGTCGGTGTTTTCGGTGGCCTCAATGGAATAGAAAGATTGACCGACATTGGTGGTGTCGGCTCCCCAACCTTCTTTGGAGAATTTAGCCATATTGAGAGGCTGGTCATCTTCGGCGGCCTTGATGAAATCTTTCATGTTTCGAGCTTGGATTTGAGAGAGATGAGGGAAGAAGTTGGGAATGATGAGGAGAGAAATCCCGATGAGGTAGAGAATTAAATGAGAATGAGGCAGAAGTTTAGAGAGGGACATAGGGTTAAGATTTATTGTACTTTGGATTAGTCGAGCGGTGCAAGCTTAAGGATGGTTTAGGGTTGGCAATTGGCGGGGAGGGTGGGGGTAAAGATGTCAAGCCAGAGGCGGATGCCGTCGGGGAAGTTGGAGGGGAAAGGTGGGCAAGTGCCATAGCCGACTTTCCAGCGGCAGAGGAGCTGCTCCAGGTCGCCGCCGACGGTATTTAGAGTGTTGGCCAGCTGTTGGATTTGGCTGGCCATGGAGCCACCACCGCGAGCGCCCAAATAGTCGCGGGATATAGCGCCAAAAGCTGACTCGTGAGCGGCCAAGGCCATGACTAAGGCGGGATTGAGACCTGCCTGTACGGCTAGATTCTGCAGTTGTTGCCAGTCGCTCATAAAGTTGTCAAAAGCTTGGGTGCCGTGACCACCAACCCGCATTCTAGCAAAACACAAAGCCCAAAGATCAGTATCGTAATCAAGAGTACAACTGGTGTCGTGAGGATCGAGGTCCCAAGTTAGCTGGTTGGTGCTGGTGGGCGGCGGCCAGTCGTCACCAGTATTGGAAAGGCCGTCGGGACCGCGAGAAATATCTAGGTACTGCTGAGCCGGTAAAATCTGGTTGCAAAGACTAAAGTCTCCACCCGGAGCGACACTGGGAATGGTCGGAGGGGCGGTGGTGGGCACGGGGCGACGAGGCGGCTCAGGACTGGGAGTGGTTTGAAGGGGTTGAGCACACCATTGACGATCGCCAAGCGCCCCAACTTCCTCAGCGATGGCATTAATAAAATAGGCACTTAGAGGTGGGCTTTTATCTAAAAGGTCATCTAGATAACAGGTTTTATCTTTATAGTCGCGGTCCCACCAGGTGAAGAGGAGATTGTTACTTTCGAGCCGATTAAGAGCTGGCGGATTGGCACCATCAAAGAGCACCGGTTGTCTCTCTTGGCTACCGCCGGCGGCTTCGGCTTCTTCGACTGTCTGGTCTTCGTCTTCATCGTCGGGGCTAGAAGTGACAAATTCGTTTTGGGCGTGGTCAGTGCCTCGGCTGGTAAAGCTAGTTGCCACCTGCTGTTCGACGGGAAGAGTGGGGAAAACATCGGGCATCCAGAAAGCCTTATTTTGAGCTAAATCGCTATCATAAGTCATGAGGTCGATTTTTTTGGTTTCACCGGGAACAACGAACCAGGCGCCGTAAAGGGGAATGGCTTGATCACCGACAAAGCGGGGACCGCTTAAAACTTCAGCAATTAGACCAAAAAGTGAGGCGCCCAAGCCACCGGGTGGTTCAAAGCCGGCACCGGAGGGTTGGACCGATTGAGGACCGGGGCAACTATTACTGGAAATACAGGGAGAGAAGGAGTTAATCCGGGCGATAACCCAGGGGTAATCGGGGCTGTCATTAAGGTTGCTGATACACTCTGGCTTAATGAGGTTACAGGTATTGGTGTTGAGATCGAAAGGTTGGTTAAGGTCCTGCCAGATTCGGTCCAGCTCTTCTTCTGAATCTTCAGGCATGAGCATCAACTGCATTTCCAGTTTGGCACCTTCATTGGCGGCACTGGCCAAGCCGGGGAACCAGAAGCGGGTGATGCTGCCCTTGAGGTTGTCAAAGCGCACCGAGAGATTAGGATCGATGTAGACGCAGCCAAACAAATTGGTAAGGGATTCATTGGGGGCAAAGACAACATAGCCAGGTAGAAGGGTTTTTAAGAGTTGGATCCCCCAAACCAGTTTCAAATCTTCGGGGCTCATTTCCTCGACTGCTTCCTCATAAGTGTCGGGGAGTTTTTGACAAAGGTCGAGGTTACTGGTGGATTCGTTAAGGTAGTAAACGTGAGCGCACCATTCTTCGGGTAAGCGAGCTTGGCCACGGTTGGCGCAAGGGATAACGATATCGTCACAAATACGCTTGATTTCGGTGTAACGCATGGGGTAAGTACTTAAGTCCTCGGTCGGGTTGCCGGTACGCATAAAGTTGGGGAAAGTGGTGTCACCCTCGACGTTTATTTGCTCTTGGAAAAAGGCAGCGCAGTCGGTGTAGTTGTCATAACCTAAATAAATACAGGCGGCGACAAAAGAAGCCGGATCGTACCAGGAGTCAGAGGCAGTCAGGCGCTTATTAGCGGGGGAGTTTTGCTGAAAATATTTTTCTTCAAGATTTTTACTGAGAGTGAAGTTTTTTAGATATTGGCTGTCACCACTGGAATTAGCCGTGCCATGACCACCCGTCAGATCCGGGGGGCGGCCTTGGATCATTTCGTTGGTCAACCATTGGTTGCTGGCACAGGTGACTTGGGCGTGAGTGATGTAGTTTTGATAGGCAGCCCCTTCGGGGTCTTGAGTATGGTTAAAGCTGCAATGCTTGTTGGGATCAGAAAAGAGAACCGAAAAAGGGCCTTTAAATTCCGGGGGATCGGTACAAGAAACCTGGGCATTGATGACATGGGGGAGGAAGAGACCGAAAACAAAACTAAAACTGATCAAGGCAATGAGCAGGCTGAGGCGGGTCATAAAGTCGGTAGGTCAAAGCGCAAGAGACTATCGAGGCCAGTGAAGTCACTGACGAAAACCAGAATAAACCAGGCGAGAATGGCTAGAACTAAGCCGCCGACCGCGAGAGTTAAAGTTTGTTTGCCAGCCTCGGTGCCTTTGGGATCACCGCCGGAAGTGAGGATTTTAATACCACCCCAGATGAGCATGAGAAAGAGAGCGAGGCCGATAACGGGGATGACAATTTTAAGCAGGTTTTGAAAGAGGCAGGTGATGCCGGCTAGGGTGGCGACGTCGTCTTCTTGACATTGAGCGGACCAGGGAGTGCCGATAGAGCCTTGGGCTTGGATGGAAGGAGCAAGAATCAAGAATACAGAATTAAGAATTAAGGCTAGCGACAAGCGTAGGAGAAACAATCGCATATATAGATCTATTGTAGCAAAGAAAGGGAGGGTGAGTTTTTAGTAGGCGGTGGGAATGGTGGCGCCGGGACCTAGAACATCGACCCCAAAGAAGTAGGAAACGAGGTTCATGATAGCCCAAGCGGCGGCAACGATGGCTAAGCCGATGAGGGCATTGGTGATGCGCCCGCGAGCTTCTTCGACTTTACCCTTATCACCACCAGAAGTAATCCACTGGACGCCACCCCAAACCAAAAAGACAAAGACGGCGATAGCGGCGACCATTAAGGCAACGGAAACAGCCCGGCTAATGAGCAAACCGACGTCGGTAATCTGCATACCGGGCGGCTGAGGGACACCGACTGAACCGGATTGGGCATAGACTTTCGCTACGAGACTCATATTGACTCCTCTTGGTTGTTGTTATGGCTAATTATCTATTTTAGGATTAACGTTCAGGCTTTGTCAATTATTGGGCAATATTTAAGCCAAAGAAAAAGTCGAGGAGGAGGAAAATAGCCCAAGCGGCAGCAACGATGGCCAGGCCGATAACGGCGTTGGTAATGCGGGTTCGGGCTTCTTCGACCTTGCCTTTATCACCACCAGCCATAACCCAGTTTAAACCACCCCAAACCAGGAAAAGAAAGGCGGCGAGGCCAGCCACGGTTAGGAGAGCGCCGACAATAGCGGAAACATAAACGCCAAGGTCTTGTTGGATGTCAAAAGTAGAGATAGATTCGATTTGATCGAGAATGGGGAGGTTAATTTGGTAGAGCATAAATTTTAAGTTAGACGTCGAGACTGGGATTTAAGAGGTCAAAACCGAAAACAAATTGGAGGAAGAGAGCGACGGCGACGGTAGCCAGGAGGACAGCCATACCGATAATGGCGTTGGTAATGCGACCTTTGGCGGCTTCGACTTTGGCCTTATCGTCACCAGCAGTGATCCAAGCAAAACCACCCCAGGCTATAAAGAGGAGCAGGGCTAAGCCACCGACCATGACGACGGCTTGGAAAAGTCGGGCGACAAGGTTGGCCACCGCCACGTCCCCGGCGGCAGATTCACCACCTAAAATTTCATCAATGACGGGGTTAAAGATAGGCATAAATAGTTTGAACTAGGTCAAGTTACCTAATAATTCAGCAGGGTTGAGGATGTCGATGCCTAAGACTTGGCCGACAATCCAGGTAATGCCATAGGCGGCCACGACCACAATCATGCCAATGACACCGTTAGTCATCATACTTTGGGCTTTTTCGACTTTGCCTTTGTCGCCACCGGCGGTGACCCAACCTAAACCGCCGATGATGAAGTAAATTAAGAAAGCCAGACCGGCAACAATGGTCAAAAATCCAACCACCATAGTCAGCAGTTTTTCAATGGTGACAGAAGCGGGTTCGATAGCGTTGGCTTCCGGACAAAAAGCGCCATAGCACTCGACGGATTCGAGGGTTTCATCTGCATAAGCTGGCGGGATTAAGGTTAGTCGCATGTGCCTGGTCCGTAAATAGTAGGGCTTAAGATGGCGGTGGGGTCGTCGAGGAGGAGCTCACCGATAATAATGGCGAGAGTGAAAGAAATGACCATAATCACCAGACCGATGAGGCTGAGGTAGATTTTTTGCCAAGCGACAACGGTTTGTTTGGGATCGCCACTGGAGGCGATATACAGATAGCCGGCGATGATCAAGTTGATAAAGGCAAATAAACCGGCGGCGACAATCAGGAGTTTAATAATGTTGGAAAAGAAGAGGGTGGGGCCGCTGGCGCAGAGATCACCTAAACTTGGGGAGTAGGGGGAATCAATATTGCCGAACATCGAGTCGGCAGCACCCCCATCAGTTTGGGCGTAGACGGGCGGGATTAGGTTCATAGACTAATTTGAGTTTACAGGATGTCGAGGCCAGTGAGAATTTCAATAGCTTGAATGATCCAGTAACTGGCGAAAACGACAATAAAACCAATTATAGCATTGGTGATGATCTGTTTACCCTGGTCCAGGTTATGCTGGTTGCCGGCCGAGGCAATGACCATAAAGCCGCCGATTAAGAGATAGATAAAGAGAATCAGACCCAGAATCACATAGACGTTGGGGAGAATTTTGGAGATCAGTTCGGTGACCGGCCTTTGGGCGTATTGGTTGATGGGATGGTTACCAAAAAAGAGTTCTTGTAAATCCATAGGATAAGTATCCAATATATTGTATCTAGTATCCAGCGGGAATAGAAGAGACGGGGTGGGTGAGTATAATAGTGATTAGAGAGGGGAGGCAGGAGACATGAGACATGATTTAGCTGCAGAAGAGCAACTAATCCATAGACTTATGGTGGGGGAGGCTGGGGCGCTGCGGGAGTTTTACCGGGAGCAGGCACCAAGATTGCTTAAATGGCTTAGCAGCCGAGTGAAGAATGATGAGGATGCCCAGGAGTTAGTCCATGACACTTTTTTGCATTTAATTGACAGTCTGCCCGTGTTTCGGAGTCGCTCGAGTTTAACTACCTACTTGTATGGGATTGCCAAGCATGAGGTGGCCGATTACTGGCGGAAAAAGTACGCCAAAAAAGCAATTTTGACAGTCCCGTTTGTGGACCAAATCTATACCGAGCGGGTCTACTCGGCTAAAAAAACAGCGGCCAGGGTGGAGCAGGCTTACCGGCAGCTGCTACCTCAGGAAAGATGGATGTTGGTGTGGAAGTACGAGGAAGCCAGGTCGGTAGCCGAGATTGCCAGGCGTCTGGGAATCAGCCTCAAAGCGGCGGAATCGAGATTGTTTCGGGCCAGATTGGCGTTTCAGAAAGCTTATGGAGACTGAAGAAGACCGGTTTTTGGCGGAGTTGGAAGCAAGATTAAAGCAGAATCGACGCATGGTGGAGCGGAGCTGGCTGCCTAAAGTTTTGTATCCATTGGCCAGTTACTTGGCTTTTCACCATTTCCGGGTGTTGTTTTTAACTTCATTCGGTTTGACAGTCATCCTGTTTTGGGGGTGGTTTGAGGAAATCATGGCTCTCAGCAAAAGACTGTTTCTGTATCCATGATTAGTATCAAGTATTAAGAATTAAGAATTAAGGGATAGAATGCAAGGACAGAAAATAAAATCATTTACTGACTTGAAGGCTTGGCAAAAGGGCCATGAATTGGTGTTGGGAGTATATCGAGAGACAAAGTGTTTTCCTCACGATGAGCAGTTTGGCTTAACAAGTCAGGTTAGGCGGGCTTGTGTGTCAATAACCTCAAATATAGCCGAGGGATTTAGTAGAAAGTCAGTAAAAGAGAAGGGTCAGTTTTACGCAATGGCTTTAGGATCTTTGACCGAAACGCAGAATCAATTGTTAATTTCGAGAGATTTAGGATATATATCTAAGGATAAATTCGCTAGGTTAGCAGCAGTTACAGTTGAAGTAAGTAAATTGATAAATGGATTAATAAAGGGAGTTAAAAAACTTAATACTTAATACTTGATTCTAAATACTATGTCACAGCGAAGCGTGACCATGATTTCTTTAGGTTACTGGTTTTCGGCTTATACCTTAGGGCTGTTGTTACATCCTTATAAAACGGTGCGGGAGCTGGTCAGGCGACCGGTATTTGGACCATTGGTGACGGCGCCACTGGTGATCTGGGGGGTATGTTGGCTGACAACGATGATAGGCTTGAGATTTGGCTGGGTAGTCTTGTGGATATTGGGGTTAGAGGCGACGCCACGGTTTATTCACATCCTGGCCTTTTTATGGTGGTGGCTGACAAACTTTTTGCTTTTGTGGCAAATGGTGGTGGCTTATTTGTGGGTGAGGTTTAAAGTAGCGACTGGCAACTAGCGACTCGAGTCTAGAGGGTGTGGGGAGGGAATGGATTGGGATGAGATTGCGACCAAGGGGTGATGGAAATTCCGAGATATTGGCGGCTAAGGGAGTTTTTGATAAATCAGCAATATATGGGAGAAGTGGTGCAGTTGATGATGGAGCATCCTGGTTGGGGTTGGGCGCAAGCGGTATATGTGGTCAAGAACTTCGAGCAATTAGAGCAATCGATGCAGATACCTTTGACGGTGAATGAATTGACGGCAAATAGCGACTAAAGTTGGTTATGATTCAAGTGGTACTGGTGGATAAGAAAGGAAAAGAGCTGGGATTAATGGAGAAACTGGGGGCGCACCAAAATCCAGGACGATTGCATAAGGCAGTGAGTGTGGTGCTCTATAAAAAGACAGGTAAGAGGGTGGAAGTGTTACTTCAGAAAAGGGCCAAGGCCAAGCTTTTATGGCCGGGGTATTGGGCCAATACGGTGTGTACCCATCCATTGCCGGGAGAAAGTAACTTGGATGGTGCGGTGAGACGGCTTAGAGAAGAAGTGGGGATAGTGATAAAAGCAGAAGCTTTGCGGGAGTTATACAGCTTTTATTACCAAGCGGATTATAACCAGAATTTGAGTGAACATGAGCTAGATGCAGTGGTGGTGGGAGAATACAATGGTAAATATCTTGGAAATCTAGAGGAAGTAGATGATTTAAGGTGGCTTGAGTGGCGGGATCTAATGCACGAGATGGTTGAAAAACCGGATTGCTTCACACCCTGGTTTAAAACCTTAGTAAAGGAAAAACGCTTTCAGCGGGAGTTAAACGTATGAGTGGTTGTGGGGCTGAAACGAAGGAAGTGTTGCGGTATGAAGATTTTGGTCCGACTATAAGGGATCGTGATACTCGGACTTGGGGATTACAAGTGCTGATATACGATCGAAGGTCAGATACTATATTCGTTTGGGCGGATCCAGATACGGAAAATCGAGGTGAGGTACATGTATTTGAAGGAAAAGTGTTTTTGAAAGATATGGGATTAAAAGGATTAAATAGTGTCAGTGGTGGAAAAAAGGAAAATGAGAATTGGAGGCAAGTTGGTCTGAGGGAGATGGGGAAGGAATTGGGTATAGAAGGATTGGGGGAATTGACTGTTTTGGAAGATTTACCGTTATTTACTAGTTTTCAGCAAAGGGTTATTGATAACAAATTACAGGGATCAGTGTTGGCTACGGTAGTTGGAGTCTATGAGCCGACTGAGGAAGAAAGATTAAGATTAAGAGGAAAAGGTGAGTTTATTGAGCGAGAAAAGTTGTTGGCGATGGCCGGGAATGATGAGTCTGGGGTTTTAAGACCGGCATTCAAAATGGCCTTACTTATGAGTGAGTTTTATAAGCCTGAATCGCAAGCGGGACTGGAAATGCTAGTAAGTGATTATAATTTAATGATTTTGTCTGGGGTTATTGCACATTGTGGTCAGGAAGATATTCCGTTAACAATGGGGGTATTTAGTAGGCATTATGGCTAAAAAACCATTAGTCCTAGTTAAATTGGGGGGGTCGCTGATCACCAATAAGAGCAAGCCTTTCACGCTGCAGCGGGAGGCTTTGGTGAATGTGGTGAAACAGTTGAAGCAAGCCCATAATGAAGGTTTGCGGTTGGTGGTAGGTCACGGGCACGGTAGTTTTGCCCACGTACCGGCAGAGAAATATAGGACGATGCAGGGGAAAATCAACGACGAGAGTGTTTACGGAGCGGCGGTGGTGGAGGACGTGGCCTGTCAAATGAACCGGATCGTGGTCTCGGAAATGCTGAAACAAAATATTCCGGCGGTGACGCAACAACCAGCCAGTAGTGTCGTGCTTAACGGTAAAGGAGTGGAGAAAGTTATGGTGAAAGGAGTGATGGCTTTACTGGCGGGAGGCTTTGTGCCGGTGGTGTATGGGGATGTATTGTTTAAGACTGACGGTAATTTTACGATTTGGTCAACAGAGAAAGTGTTAAATTTTTTAGCTTTACAATTAAGAAATGAAGGACATCAGGTGAATAAAGTAATTCACTGCGGCGAGACGGATGGATTTTTAAAGGCCGGACAGGTGGTAGAGGAGATAAGGCCAGAAACATATGAAGGAATGAAAACAGCCTTGGTAAAGGCCAAAGGATTTGATGTGACCGGAGGGATGGAGCATAAAGTTGAAGCTGCCCTGGATTTAGCGAAAAGAGGGATTGATTCTTATATAGTGGGTAATAATCACGGGGGCAATTTGTATCGAGCGATGGTGGGGAAAGAATTTATCGGCACTAGGATTACGGCATGAGTAAACCACCGTTACAGCATGTTGCTATCATTATGGATGGGAATCGGCGGTGGGCGAAAGCCAGAAACTTGCCGGTGGCGGCTGGGCACAAAAAGGTGGTAGCCGAGCGAGTGGAGGAACTAATTGAACGGGCAGCAACAGTTGGGGTTGGCTATATCACGTTTTGGGCCTTTAGCACCGAGAATTGGGGACGGGAAGGAAGAGAAGTGAAGGCGATTATGCAACTTTTCCGGTGGGCTTTTGCTCATCGAGCCCAGCGCTTGGTAAATAAAGGAGCTAGGTTAAGAGTGATTGGGGACATCACCCGGTTTGACCAGGATATTCAGGACAAGATGAAGCAATATATGGAGGAATCTGAGGATAATGACAAGATTACGGTGACGTTTGCCTTGAATTACGGAGGTCGAGATGAAATGGTGAGGGCGGTGAATAAATTAATACACGCTGGGAGGGAAATTACTCAAGACGTATTTAGCCAACAACTGGACACGGCGGGGATGCCGGACCCGGACTTGATTATTCGAACCGGGGGGGAAATGCGGTTGTCGGGATTTATGTTGTGGCAGGCGGAGTACAGCGAACTTTACCTTACTCAAACGTTGATGCCGGATTTTGGGGCCAGGGAATTGGATTTAGCCTTAGAAGAATATGGCAGAAGGCAAAGGCGGCGGGGAAAGTAGTCACGAGTTTCGCACCTGGATTACTTAATGTAGACTCATAGTGTTACAAATTACTGCCCCACTAT
>MHDC01000012.1:0-147 GCA_001803415.1 Microgenomates group bacterium RBG_16_45_19
GGCCTGCTTATCAAGTGCGAACTGGTATTGCAGGAAAAGATGGGCCTGCGCTCGAAGAAAAAGTTCGCGCCTGCCAGACTCTACGGTCAGGAGAACGAGCCGGGCACCTAGGCGATGGCAAATATGAACATGATTATTCACGATATG
>MHDC01000012.1:223-7901 GCA_001803415.1 Microgenomates group bacterium RBG_16_45_19
GCGTGGTGGCCAATCCCATGTGGAACCAGACCGAATTCAAGGAAAAGGATTACGACGCAGACGAACTCGACCGCTTCCCCAAAGGAGCGGGCTTTCCCGGAAGCAAGGCCGATTGGGGATGGATGCAGCATATCCTCGCAAGTTTAAAGCCAGGAGGGCGGGCCGCCGTGGTGCTCGACACCGGTGCCGCCTCCCGCGGCTCCGGCAATGCAAATACCAACAAGGAAAAGGACGTGCGCCGTTGGTTTGTCGAGCAGGACGTCATTGAGGGAGTGCTTTACCTGCCTGAAAACCTCTTCTATAACACAACCGCGCCGGGCATCGTTATCGTGATCAACAAGGAAAAACCCAGGGAGAGACAGGACAAGCTGTTTCTGCTGAACGCGAGCCGCGAGTTCGTGAAGGGCGATCCGAAGAATTACATTCCGGAAGAGGCCGTTGTCCGTATTGCGGACACTTTTAAGGCATGGCGCGAAGAGGAGAAATACAGCCGCATCGTCACGCGGGACGAGATCGCGAAGAACGACTTCAACATCTCCCCCAGCCGTTATATACACACCGGAGCGGGCGAGGAGTACCGGCCTATTGCGGAGATTGTGGAGGAGTTGAACACCCTGGAGGAGGAGGCGAAAGCCACCGATGCCGCGCTCAAGGCAATTCTGAAGAGGATCGGGGTATGAGAAAGAAAAACACCAAAGTTCCAATTCGTGACGCAGTGAGTCACAAATTCTACGAGGCAATTACAGAGATTCTTCGGGCTGCCCGTTCCAATGCCTATCGGGCCGTCAATTTCACCATGGTTGAAGCCTACTGGAACATCGGCCGGATGGTTGTCGAAGAGGAACAGCAGGGAAAGGAACGGGCGGGATATGGTAAGGCATTAATGGGTAATCTGTCTGAGCGTCTGACTCTGGATTTTGGCAAGGGGTTCAATGCGTCTAACCTCTGGGCTTTTAGACAATTCTACCTGGCCTTTCCAATTCTCCGCACACTGTGCGGAGAATCTTTTGAAACGCAAATATCGCAACAGCAAAAGGGAGATGACGTTTCTGTGCTGTCAATTCCCTCCTCATTGCGGAGAGAATTGACATGGTCGCATTATCGTCTTCTAATTCGTGTGGAAAAACCAGAAGCACGGCAATGGTACATGCAAGAAGCCGCAGAACAAAATTGGGCTGTTCGCGCTCTGGAACGGCAGATCAATTCACATTACTACGAACGCCTGCTGATAAGCCGCGATAAGAAGCCCGTTATCAAGGAGATGCAGAAGAAGACCGCACCCCTTGCGGCGAAGCATGAGGACTTTATTAAAGATCCCTACGTCCTGGAATTTCTCGGACTCAAAGACAATCCCGATTTCCGCGAATCCGACCTCGAACAGGCGATCATAGGGAAGCTTCAGACTTTCATGCTGGAACTGGGCAAAGGGTTCGCCTTCGTAGCGCGACAGCAGCGCGTTAGCACAGAGACAAAAGACTTCTTCATCGACCTGGTGTTTTATAACTACCTGCTGAAATGTTTCGTTTTGATAGATCTCAAAACAGGGGAGCTTAGCCATCAGGATATTGGTCAAATGGACATGTACGTCCGTATCTACGAGGACAAATACAAAAACAAGGACGACAACCCCACCATCGGCATCATCCTCTGTACTGACAAAGACGAAACGGTGGTCAAGTATTCCGTGCTCAAAGAAAACAAACATCTCTTTGCATCAAAGTACAAGCTCTATCTGCCGACTGAGAATGAACTGATAGAGGAGATCGGGCGGGAGAAGGAGATGATTGTGAGGGAGAGGGGGGAGAAGTATGGGGTTTGATGCGATAAACCTTCCTGAATCATGGCATATGGTTCGTATTGGAGATGTTGGTGACGTGATTACTGGACGGACGCCGAGAACTAAACGACCGGAGTTTTACGGCGGCGATTATAATTTGATTTCACCTGCGGACCTTGATAATGGAAAATATGTCATTACCGCTCATAAAAAACTTACATTAATCGGTTTCGACGAATGTCGTGCGTTACCGAAGGACACAGTCTTGGTCGGTTGTATTGGGAATGTTGGAAAACTTGGCATGATTTTCGACGAGCGGTCTGCGACAAACCAGCAAATCAATGCAATTATCTGCAATAAAAATAACGACCCGCATTTCATCTACTACTGTTTTCACAACAACCGCAGCAGGCTGGAGCAGGCCGCTGATAAGACAACCCTTCCAATCCTTAACAAGACTAATTTCGAGAACTTCGAGATTGATGTCCCGCCACTCGTCGAACAGCGGAAGATTGCTGGGTTATTGGGGGTGGTTCAGCGGGCCATTGAGCAGCAGGAGCAATTGCTTCAACAAACTATGGAACTGAAGAAGACGCTCCTCCATCAGCTCTTTACCCAGGGACTTCGCGGCGAGCCTCAAAAAGAGACCGAAATCGGGCATGTGCCGGAGAGTTGGGAGGTGATGCCGTTGGGAAATTATCTGACCGAGGCACAATATGGCCTTTCAATAAAGGGTACTGAAAGTGGCCGGTACGCGTTGCTGCGAATGACCAATCAGCAACAGGGTTACATATCTGGTGACAATCTTCAATTTGTCGCGCTGACTCAAGCGCAGTTTGAAAGGTTCCGAGTTGAACGACAGGACATCCTGTTCAATCGCACTAACAGCCTTGAACTGGTTGGGCGAACCGCAATTTTTGATATTGAAGAAGATTTTGTATTTGCCTCCTATTTGATAAGGCTACGGACTGATGCTGCGAGGCTTCGTCCTTATTTTCTGAATCATTATTTTAACAGTGACGAGACACAGGTGCGACTGAAATTGATCGCGACGCGGGCGGTGAGCCAAAGCAACATCAGTGCAACAAGGCTACGTAGTTTTGTTATTCCACTGCCCAGTCCCCAAGAACAGGACGAGATTGTAGCCAAGATTGATTGTCTCGATAAGAAGCTGTCGATGCATGCCCGGAAGAAGCTCCTACTGGAGGAACTCTTTCGCACCTTACTGCACCAGTTGATGACAGCACAGATTCGGGTCAACGAGCTTGACTTGGCACCTATGTAATAGAAGCGAAGGAGGATTTTATCCGTATGAGATTACAGAATGACTTCAAGCCCACTGCATTTCCGCGTGGTTCAGAATGGCGCCGATGGGATCTTCATGTCCATACACCGGACAGCAAGCTGGTAACCTCCTTTAGCGGTATTGAATGGAACACTTACGTGGACGAGCTAGAAAAAGCTTCACTTAAGAATAACATTGCAGTAATTGGTGTGACCGATTACATGTCGATTGATGGGTATGAGAAGCTATTGGCGGCTAGAAAGGATAAAGATAAACCGAGATTGTCTTCGGTCCATCTCTTGATCCCGAATATTGAGTTTAGGATCATGCCTCCCACAAAAGATAGCAAAGCTCTTAACCTTCATATTCTCGTTGATCCATCAGAAGACGACCACATAGCGAAAACCAAACGAGCTCTCGCCAATCTCAAAGTCGAATACAGTGGAGAGAGATATAGTTGTATAAGAGAACAGTTGATCGAGTTCGGAAAGGCACAGAACCCAAAACTTACAGAAAACGAACACGCATACAGGCTCGGAATTGAGCAGTTCAAACCCGACTTTTCTGTTCTAAAGAAATGGTACGAAGGTGAATCATGGCTGAAAGCAAATAGTCTCATTGGTGTGGCTAACGGGAAAGATGGGATTAGTGGCCTCCCCCTTGATGGTTTCGCTGCAATCAGAGAAGAAGTCCTCAAGTGCTCGCATTTCGTATTTTCTGGTAGTCCGGCAGACCGCGAACATTATCTAGGGAAAAAGACTGGCTACCCGGTCGAAACGATCAAAAAGCTGTACGGCTCTCTAAAGCCATGTGTTCATGGTTCAGATGCTCATTCGATTGAGAGTCTTTTAAAACCTGATCGAGAACGATTCTGTTGGATCAAGGCCGATCCGACATTCGAAGGACTACGGCAAGTCCTTTGGGAACCAGAGGCGAGAATACATATAGGAAAGGTAAAGCCACAGCCTTCCGATGAAAGCCGCGTCATCTCTTACATAAAGGTTTCAAACTCAAAAGGGTGGTTCTCTCAAAGTGAGATTCTCCTGAATCCGGGGTTGGTCGTTGTCATTGGGGAGAAAGGTTCAGGAAAGACTGCCATCGCAGACCTAATCTCGTTTGCAGCCGGTGTTCCTCTTGATGCAAATTCACAATCTTCATTCATTGTAAAAGGCCGTATTCATCTCTCAGGTGTGCAATCTGAACTAGCCTGGTGTGTTGGGCCGAAATCCTCAGGAACACTAACAGGGTCTCATTTTAGTACACAGCGCCCTTTAGTGCGCTATCTCTCACAAGACTTTGTTGAACGACTCTGCTCGTCAGACCATCAAGGACAAGAGCTCCAAGATGCCATTGAGGAAGTAGTTTTCTCTCACCTTGATGAGACTCGGAAAGAGGGTTTCTCATCATTTGCGGAACTTCGTGCCGCACGAGAGACAGCCTCACAAGCGAAGAGAGACGCTTTTCGAGGAGAGCTAGCCACCCTGCACAAAGAGATTGAGCGTCTTCAGAATAGCTTGGCTCAAAAATCTAATAAGGATTCTCTCAAAAAACAAACTGAGGGACAGATCGAAGAACTCAAGAAACAACTTCCTTCGGTTGCTCAACTCGCCGATCAGGAAATACTCAAGAAGCTAGAGCAAGAACAAGTGGCTCTTACAAAGATTGAGCAGCAGATAACGCAGAAAACAAGACAAAGAAGAGCGATTGAGGATGTGTTAAAGGCGTACGTCTCGATTAAAGAGAAGACGAACAAACAAATCCAAGAGCTTGTCGATACCCTTATGCCCATCGGTATTGCTGCAAAGGAGCTTGAATCATTGAGGCCGGTTTGGACACTGACTGCTGAGTCGAACATCAAGACAGCATCTGGTAATCTCACTAACGAAATCAGCGCATTGCAAGGTTCCTCCGATGAAATCAAGCCTGAGGGCTCATCACTGTGTGATATCTCCGTACGCATCAAAACACTTCAGGAATCTCTCTCGAAAGACGAAGTTAATCGCCGTCGGTTACTCGATCTACAGAAGGAAATTGGTGATAGAGAAGCGAACGTGCAACGACTAGCTAAGGAGCTTGAAGACTTGGATGGTCGGGTACGCAAACAGCTATCTCAAAAAGAAAAAGACCGCCAAGAATTATATGTGAAATTCTTCGGCGCGCTCAGCGAAGATGAGCAGGGATTACGAGATCTCTACGCGCCGATGAAGGAGCAACTTGCTGCTCTTGGCACTGAGATGCAGTTTGAACTATCGGTAGGCTGTCGCGTTGATGCTAAGGCATGGCTTGAGAAATCAGTGCGTTTTTTTGATGCAAGACGTACGTCTGTACCAGACAAAAGAGATGCAATTGAGAAATTTGTCATTGAGAAGCTCACTCCTGCATGGAAAAGCGGAGACGCGGAGCAGATCGAACCAGCCTTTAAGGAATTCATCGCCCTTGTCGATCCGATTGACTTCATGTTTAGCTTCGCATCACCCAGCCTGAAACTAGTTGATTTATATGACTGGCTTTATTCAATCGATCACAGCAGTATTTCGTATAAAATTCTTTATGGTGGAACAGAACTAGAGTATCTTTCCCCAGGTACTCGCGGCATTGCGTTACTTGTTCTGTATTTACTGATGGATGAAGATGATCGTCGCCCTCTTATCATTGACCAACCCGAGGGGAATCTCGATAATTCATCTGTCTATCAGCAGTTGGTTCCATACATTCGAAGAGCGAAGGAGAAACGGCAAATTATTCTTGTGACGCACAATCCAAATTTGGTAGTAGCTACAGATGCTGAACAAGTAATCATTGCTACAGCAGAGCGTCCGAGCACTCAGTCATATCCTCAGATGACGTACCTATCTGGCGCACTTGAGCACTCTAGTGCTTCGAGTGAGAAAGTAGGTGTGCGGCAAGCGGCCTGCACCCTGCTCGAAGGTGGTGCCAGAGCGTTCAAAGAACGAGAGGAGCGTTATTCATTGCCAAAATGATGATTTTCGAAACCGTGTCGCTTATGAGCTTCTGTACCCATACAACTAATTTAATTTTCATCCCCTTTGTGTGGCTTCGGATGAAGGAGTCGGGTAGGTTGGGTTGAGTGAAACGAAACCCAACATTTTTTGAATGCCTCGAACGGTTATCGTTGGGTTTTGTCTTGCGCAACCCAACCTCATAACTCTTTCCCAAGAAGGGAGGGATGGTCTTGCCATTTTTGGCAATTCTTTGTGAAAAATCTGATAATGTGTTACCCATTACTCTTCCGCTTATAATGTCACCATCATTTCGTGCCGTCTTTTTCACTTTCTCTCTTCTTTGATATGCAATAGTGCTGCTAAAATAAAAATACTCGCAATTTTCTTTGGTTTTTGCTAAGCTGACTAACAAATGAGAAAAAGCAATTTCCTATCATTATTTCATTTCTTTGGGAGGAATTAATCATGCAAGTTCTTACCGAACGTGTCATCCTTGAAACCGACAGGGCAGGACATCTGACGCGTCTGCCCACGTTGCCACCGAATCGTCGCGTGGAGGCAATCTTTATGATTTTGGATGAGCCAGAAGCCAACGTTAAACCACGGCGTCGTCCGCATGTTGATATTGTCGGGAAGACTCAGATATTGGGGGACATCATGGATTCGGTTCCTGAGTCTGATTGGGATCTGCCGTCGTGATTGTTCTCGACACTCATATCTGGATATGGTGGGTTAATGATGACCAAACCTTGCTCAAGCCGGAATGGCGCGAGCTGATTGACAACGCCACAGAGGTCGGCGTTTCCGCGATCAGTTGTTTTGAGGTCGCGTGGATGGACAGGCATGGTCGTATCGTTTTGCCTCAGCCAAGAGCGCTCTGGTTCCAGAGGGCGCTCGGTGGTTCAGGCATCAGTTTGCTGCCGGTTTCTGCGGAAATTGCGTCGATTGCCGTGGACATGCCCGAACATCACCGCGATCCACAGGATCGGATCATTATCGCTACTGCACTCGCACTGGATTGCCAGCTCATCTCGGTGGATCGCAAGTTCCCTTTTTACCAAGAGCTTGCCGGAAGGCTTGTGCCATGACCGGCGCCTGGCGTGATCATCAACGCGGAGGGTCTCCAGGGGTCACATCCGGACATTTGATTCCATTGAAAAAACCCCCTTCATTTTTTTAAACTTTACCTTTAGCTCCACGTTAAAGGTGATATGGATAATGGCGCATTGGTATCGGGGTCAACCTGTTCTGCCAGAACGCCGGAGGTGATGGTGCCGGAGATGCTCTTTACCGCTACCGAGTCGATCGGCTTTGCATACGGAGTAACGTGGAATACCGTTCGGCGCAATCTTTTCAACTGGAAACACGAGGAGGTGGGCAACCTCGAAGCCAAGGTGAAGGGCTTCTGCTCTGTGCCGCACCTGCTTCGCGTGCTGAAGGATTTCAGCCACATCCGCAAAACATGTTGGTAAGTACAGGTTCCAGCAAATTACCAAGTGCATGATACATGGCTGTTCGTAGGCAATCGAGTGATTTATAACGATAAGCTTTTCCCATAGTCAGTTTTGCTAATTACCCACAGATTCTGCGGACGAGACCAATTACAAAAAACTCAATGCTCAAAACTTTACGTAAGCCTCATCTAATCAATAT
>MHDC01000013.1:0-6548 GCA_001803415.1 Microgenomates group bacterium RBG_16_45_19
TGAACAGACCCGCTGGGATATTGTCATCGTTGATGAAGCTCATAAACTTTCTGCTTACGAATACGGTGAGAAACTTGAAGAGAGCGAGCGGTATAAGGCTATCAAGACCTTATCAAAGAGGACTGACCACTTGCTTTTTCTTACCGCCACCCCTCACAGAGGTCGCAAGGATACTTTCAGGCGTCTGCTCCAGTTGCTCGATGAAGACCTCTTTCGAAAAGACAAGCATGTCATTGATAGGGTACGGGAACAGACTGAACAATATAACTCACCGATTGACACAAAAGATGAAAAGTCAATCTACCGAGCGAGAAATCGCTTTTTCCTGCGCCGTCTGAAAGAAGAAATGGTCGATTGGGACAGAACGCAACTTTTTAAGCCCCGCCACACAAAGACCGTAGGCTACGAATTAACGCCTGAGGAAAAGGTCCTCTATGACAGTGTAACGCAGTACGTCCGTTCAAAGCGAAAAGAGGCAAGGGCACAAAAGAAGCGGAACGTAAATGTTGAGCTGACCCTTATGGTTATGCAGCGGCGCCTGGCGAGCAGCCTGTATGCGATTATGCGGACTCTCGAAAATCGTCTTAATGCCCTGAATGAAGTCTTGGCGATTCTTCGGGATCCGAGGCGTACTGAAGTCGAAAAGAAACGTATTCTGAACATGTCTACCGAGACGGACGAGCCGCGCTCGATAGAAGAATTTGAGTCTCTAACAGACGATGAAAAAGGAGAGATCGAGAAAAAGATTTTCAGGCAAGTTTTGACTGGCGATGTTATCAAGATCGAAGAGGAACGCGATGAGGTAGAAAAGCTTCATCAGCTCGCAGCCAGTCTCAAAAACCATGAAGAGGCAAAGTTTTCTGAACTGCGGAAGGTGCTCGATTCGTCAGATGTTATTCGATCGGATGAAGAAAAACTGCTCATATTCACTGAGCATAAAGATACGATGCAAAGCCTGGCCAAGAAGCTTGAAGATCGTGGGTATTCCGTGACCGTCATACACGGCAGTATGGACGTTGACGCACGTAAACATGCACAGCGGGAATTTCGCAAAAAAAAATAAAATTATGGTCGCAACAGATGCAGCCGGTGAGGGCATTAACCTTCAGTTCTGCCGATATCTCATTAATTGGGATATACCCTGGAACCCGAATCGCCTTGAGCAACGCATGGGGAGGATTCACCGCTATGGTCAGAAAGATGATGTATGGGTTTACAATCTTGTTGCTCAGAATACGCGCGAGGGAGCTGTGCTTCAAAAGGTCCTCTCCAAATTGGACATCATGCGTGATCAGATGGGATCCGACAGGGTTTATGATGTTATCGACGAGTGGCTTGAAGGCGTCCCGCTTGCAGAGCTTATGCAGAAAGCGTTCGATAACGATGATACAACGGAACTGACCGAAAAGCTTAATGAGGCAACTAAGGAAAAGGCAGAGGCATTGATAGCTCTTCAGAAGAAGACATCCCTTGCTTCACGTCTTAATCTTCGAGCAGCGCAGGAATTGAGAGACAAGTCGGATGAGAGGCGTCTCCAACCTTTATTTATTCAGCGCTTCTTTGAACGAGCCTGGATTGCGTGCGGTGGCACGATAAGGAAGGATGACCACTTCCCCGTATGGCACATCAGTCGGCCACCAACAGCACTCTTTGAAATCGCTTCGAAACAACGGGTCGCGCTCTCGGAGCATTACGATTATCCAATAGTTTTTGATAAGCAATTTGTGAGTATCGCCAGCAAGGTGAGCATCCCGGACAGGACGAAGCTGATGGGGCCGGGACATTCTTTGTTTAACATCCTCATCGAATGGGCTATTGCCGAAGCGCATCATGCATTTGCGCGTGGCACCATACTTACTGATCCCAACATCGGCAGCCCTCAGAAAATCTGGATCACTCGGTCGGTAATTCGTGATGATCGCGAAGACCGGCAGAAAAACATTGCTCATAATCAGCTCACGCTCATTGTATTGGATCACATGGGGCTACGAGTGACATCACCCTCTTACCTGCTTAACTGCCTGCCTGCAGAAGGAGGCGGTGATCTTGCAACAGAGGATCGTTCCCCTGAAGAGATTCAAATGTATGCCTACGAAGAAATCACTGAGAAGTTGCTCGTCAAGGTTAGAAAGGATCGCACTGAGGATTGTGATGTGCGGCGGGAATATCTTAATACGGCGTTTCAGGACCTCATTCTCGATCTTCAGGAAGAACTGAACGACTTCCAGCAACAGAGCTTATACGGTGATGACACTGCAGAGGAAACCGAAAAGTTGCGGAAACGGATCGAAGATCTGAAGCTACGTAAAATCGACAGGATGAAAGAACTCGATCTGATGCTCAACCTCAGCGGAGAACTACCGGAGATTCTTTCACAGGCATTGATTATTCCGTCACCCATAGCAGTTACAGTTGACCGAGGCGCGTCCTCAGGTGTACCGATGAAACGTGATGATGAGGTTGAAGCGATAGCTATGGATGTTTCCATGAGGTATGAGAAAACGAGGGGATGGAGTCCTGTCGATGTGAGTAGCGATGGTGAACATTACGATATTCGATCTGAGGCTCCTGATGGTGACAAACGTTTTATTGAAGTCAAAGGACGGTCAGAAACCGGGCCGATCATTCTCACAGGACCTGAGCTTGATAAACTTCGTCAGCTCGGCTCGCGGGCGTGGCTCTATATAGTCACTTTCTGTAAGAGTGATAGACCCAGTCTAAGGATTATTCAGGACCCGATCCCGAAATTCAATCCGGAGATGCTGTACCGTCAAGTCCAGTTTCTCGTGGTCGAGTCTGACTGGGCAAGCCAGGGAGAGGATGCAACAGCATGAAGCTCACTCCTTCTGACATTGCTGAGATCTATTTCATCACGGACCTTGTTAATATGCCGTCCATCCTCAAGCACGGGATCCTGTCGCACAACCTGGTTGCAAAGAAAAAGATACAGCACTCATCCATTGCGAATGTTGATGTCCAGGGTCGGCGGATAAATAAAGTTATTCCCGGAGGGAAGAAACTGCATGATTATGCTAATCTTTACATAAATGCACGAAATCCCATGCTTTATGTCCTGCTTCCCAAGCAGCGGGAGTTGTGCGTGATTCGCATAAGTGCCGATGTCTTACGGAGCGCAGGAGTGATTGTCTCTGATAAAAATGCAGCACGCGACTGGGCACGCTTTGAGCCTTGGCCTGACGGATTAAACAGGATCGGGAAGGAAGATATTTTCCGTGAGCGCTGGGATGTGAGCGATCCTTTTGAGAAGGATCATCTCAAAGGTGTAATGTGTGCTGAAATATTGGTGCCGTACAAGGTCGATAGCAGGTACATTCTTGGAGCATATGTCTCCTGCCAGGAAGCGTTCGACCGGCTTGCGGAGCTCTGTCCCGGCTTTGCGGTAACTATAAACAGAAGACTGTTTTTTTAGTGAGGTGCAACATGATTAAGGTACTTGTTGGTGACCTTTTTACATCAAAGGCGCAGACCTTTGTCAATACAGTCAACTGTGTCGGCATCATGGGGAAAGGGATTGCGCTTGAGTTCAAGAAACGCTTCCCCGATATGTTCAAGGATTACGAAGAACGCTGTAAGCGCAAAGAGGTTAGACTTGGCCGTCCCTATCTCTATGCGACTATGCTGCCCCCACATATCCTTAACTTCCCGACAAAGGACCATTGGCGCTCCGTCACAAATCTTGCCGACCTTGAGCGTGGACTTGAGTATCTGTTGACACATTACAAGGAATGGGGAATCACCTCCATTGCTGTGCCGCCCCTTGGCTGCGGAGAGGGTCAGCTTGAATGGCGCGTTGTCGGCCCCACTCTTTACCGCTACCTGAGCAGGATGGATATCCCTGTTGAACTCTATGCCCCATATGGCACACCGCATGAGGAGTTACAGATTTCTTTCCTTGAGGGCGTCGGAGCGACCAATGCTGTAACTACGGTTATGCCTGAGCCGAAGTGGGTTCAGCCTGCATGGGTCGCACTGGTCGAGATCATAAGGTTGATTGAAGAACAGACCTATAAGCATTTTATTGGCCGTACCATATTTCAGAAAATCGCGTATGTTGCTACGGCCAATGGCTTACCAACTGGCCTGAAATTTGAAAAGAAGAGCTACGGGCCATTCAGTCCTGATTTGAAAAAGGTCTATGCCCGCCTTTTGAATAACAGGCTTATCGAGGAAGAAGCGGTAAATGAAAAGGCATTTAGTGTGAAAGTTGGCAAAACATATAATGATGCCATCAAAGCATACAAGGGTAAAATTGAGCAGTGGCGAGAGATTATTAATAAGACCGCTGATCTTTTCTTGCGGCTTAATTCCAGACAAGCAGAATTGGTTGCAACGGTACTCTTCTCGGCCAGTGAGCTGAAGTCGAAGGAAAGAGGTAAACCATCAGAACGTGAAGTGCTTGATGCAGTTCAGGCATGGAAGATCAAACGGCGTCCGCCGCTCGAGACAGAAGAGATTGCGCAGACAATCCGCAACCTGGGTATTCTGTCATGGTTGAAGCTGCAGTATAGCGAGGACCTGCCTATTCCAGAGGACGAACTGGCACATGTCTGAGCAGACTTGTCATCGCCTTATCGAAGTCGCGCTGCCTATCCGCGAAATCTCAGCCGAAAGCGTCAGAGACAAGAATATTCATCATGCTCATATAAGCCATTTGCATGTGTGGTGGGCAAGGAGACCTCTTGCGGTTTCAAGAGCTGTTGTCTTCGCTTCGCTTGTGCCCGACCCTGATGATCCCAAATGTCCCAAGGCATTTAAAGAGGCAGTAGAGAAGTATCTCAAAAAAGAAGTACCATCTGCGCTTCAGTCTTATATTCGAGGCAGAGAACGGATAAGCGACAAGGACCCTTACCAACCATATGAAGGAATATCTGATACGCATAGGAACCGGCTCCTCAGTTTTATTGCTAAGTGGTCTCCTGAAGCAATAGCCTTTGAAAAGGGAGAGCGGGACAAGGAACCCGCACCTAAGGAACTTCTCGATGACCGTTCGCTCGTAAAATGGGAAACGTCTGATCCTGAAAATGTGCAGGGCAAAGAGATATTGAGGATTGCCCGCGAACTGATCCGCATTGCCTATAATGGCAAGATACCAACAGTGCTCGATCCCTTCTCGGGTGGTGGCTCAATTCCACTTGAAGCCGGCAGACTTGGTTGTCAGGCGATTGCCAATGATTACAATCCTGTAGCTTATCTTATTGTCCGCGCCACCTGCGAGTTTCCGCAGAAGTACGGAAAACCTGGGAAAAGAAAAGTTGAGGGCATGGGAGAACTTTCAGTTTCCAATGTTCTCGTCCATGACATTGAGTACTGGGCAAACTGGATTCTGGCAAGGGCAAAAGAGAAGATAGGGCATCTCTACCCGCCTGGAAAAGACGGAAAGGCAGTCGTCTGCTACCTCTGGGCGCGGACTGCCCCATGTTCAAATCCATCATGTAAAGGAGAGATTCCGCTCCTCCGCACCTTGCTTGTTTGTAATAAGAACGGTAAACGTGTGGCGCTAACGATGGATATGGAAAAAGCAGCAAGAAATATTCGTTTCGGAATAGCGCAGGGTAGCAAGATTAAACGAACAGAGGGCACTATGCAGAATCGTGGGAATGTGCTTTGTCCTTACTGCAATCAAATTACTCCTGTAGCAGACTTGAGAACTGCTGACCTGAACGGCACGATGGGTGAACGTATGGTCGCTGTTATTACAGAAGGACGACAGGATAAGGAGTATAGGGCTATCGAGGAGACCGATTTAAATGCGTTTGCCGAGATAGAACAAATGCATGTTGACCGACCAAAAGAATTGATTCTACCCGAAATCAATGCTGATGATTCTGAGGCGGACGTGTCCAACTCAACAGGTATCAGAGTGCATCTTTACGGCATGAAAACATGGGGCTCGGTTTTCAATCAACGTCAACTTATTGCTATGCAGACCTTTGGTGAGTGTCTCCACGAAGCTTTAGAAAAGATACGTACTGAGATTATAGATGAAGAGTATTATAAGGCATTAGCGATTTATCTTGGTCTTTGGGTAGATAGAATGGCAGTATTCTGCAACTCAGTGAGTCGGTGGAAGCTGAAAGATGAAGCAATTGCGCCGCCATTTAGCGGACAGGCAATACCTATGATGTGGGATTATCCTGAAGTCAACCCGTTGGCTGATAGTTCCGGCACTGGATCAACTCAATTGCGATATATGCTGAAAGTCATAGAGCATGAATGCAACACTAATGATAAATCTACAGGCTGGCTTGTCGCTCATAAGGGAGATGCTACAAAATTACCTTTTGCTAATGCGTTCATTGATTGCGCGGTTACCGATCCGCCGTACTATGATGCAATATCGTATGCTGATCTCTCCGACTTTTTCTATATTTGGTTAAAACGGACTATCGGCAATATATTCTCTGATGTGTTCAGTACCCCACTGTCTCCAAAGAGCGGCGAAGCCACGAGCTTAAAGCACCGGCATGGAGGTTCAGCCGCCAAAGCACGAGATCACTATGAGCAGCGGCTTACAGAAAGTTTTTCAG
>MHDC01000013.1:6689-6917 GCA_001803415.1 Microgenomates group bacterium RBG_16_45_19
AATCTACAGGAGTGATGGGGCTTAACACAGCCTCATTAGAGACTTCTGTGACTGTCATCTGTCGGCCACGAAATGTCGGCAGCGCTTCGTCTTTCAAAGACGTGCGCAAAGAAATAGAAAAGGTTGTGCAGGAGGCGGTGAAACGTTTTTGGGGTAACAGTTTAGTCCTTCCGTAACTTATTTCGCCTGACATCTACCAGACATCCACAAAAGTGTTGACTTACAGGC
>MHDC01000014.1:0-40659 GCA_001803415.1 Microgenomates group bacterium RBG_16_45_19
TATACCGTCGCCACCAGTTCCGCCGCTGGCAATTTCACTGCCGCTTCCACTACCGGTGAAAACATCTGGGCTAATCCCTTTACTTTGGGTACGATTGCCAATAACACTCAACTTTACCTTTACCAGTTCGATAGCCAAATCAGCCCCTGGTGGAGCCTGGGCCATATGGACATTCTCGTCTTAGTTAAAGAGGCCGGTAGCTTGATCGACCGCGGTTATGTCACTTTCTTTGCCCGCCAATACACCAAACTCTATGACCACTACCTTTCCGATCTCTCCGGTGGCAGCCGCACTCCTATCCCTTTAGCCACCTTTGCCGATTCCAATAACCCTACCGGTTACCGCCAGATGGTCTTAACCGATGCCTCAGCCGGTTTTACTGTCGGTGAGGTGATCCAAGATAACACCGACGCCACCATTCAGGGCGTAGTCACGGCTAGTACCGGCCCCGTCCCCGATATCACCCTCGGATATTATCTCTTCAATGCCACCCAAACCGACTTCTCATCCGCCTCTGGCGGATTCACCGGCCAAACGTCCAACTCCACCGCCACGGCGGTCAATTCCACCAACCTTGGGCCGGCCGGTTATACCGGCATCACCTTTACCTTTGGCGCTACCAGTCAAGATTTAGATAACGGCAATGGCTCTCGGCCTTACGACGTCATCATCAATGTTAACAGCTACACCATCGCCCAACTGTACGAATACTTAAAGTACGTTACCCGTTACGGCTCGTCTACCTCTTTAAACGGTCACGTCGGTGAAGATTATGTGGCGGTGGGCGATATTCGCCTGCCTTACGATGCCCAAACCGGTGACTTTACCCAAGAGCTTACCGTAACCGGTACTACTTCCGGTGCCACTGGCATCATTGTCTCCGATCATGAAAACGGGACCGCCGGGGCCTTGGTTTTGAGAGACGTTTCAGGTACCTTTGTTGACAATGAAGCCCTCACCGATACCTCGACCGGCGCCGCCGACGTTGACCTAACCCTGGCATTGGACGAAATTGCCTCCACTAAACAATCCCCCTTTGGTACTTATGCCGGCGGCAAGTTCTTTGGTGCCCGAGGCGTTTGGCTTTCCGGCTACTTAGTTGCTGATGCCAATAATTTCGAGTTAATCGATTCCACCAGCACCCGTCAAGTGCCTCCGAGTCAAATCGCTTTGACAGTTTCCGGAGTCGAAGTCGGCGACCGCGTCTCCGTTTTTCGCACCACCGGTGATAACGAAGTTATCGACCGAGAACTGTATACCTCTCACGCTACCAATAACTCTCAAGGTGATAATACTTTTGACGTTCAGGAAACCATCGACACCGACACGCCGGCCACCGGTGTCCTCCGCGTCATTGATAATAGCCTCAATAAAGAAACCCGCTATACCTACACCTCCTGGTCTGGCTCCACTTTTTCAGGCATTTCTCCGACTCTAGTCACCACCTACGAGGGTACTGATACCGCTTATGTGCCCTATCTCGACCAACAAGCGACTGGTACCAGTATTGCTACCTCAGTCATCTATGCCGCCGACCGTTATGTGTTAACGGTGGTGCGGGTGACCGGTATTCAACCGTTCAAAGTCAAAGGTGTGGTCACTAGCAACGGATTAGCCGTGACTGCCATTCGCAATCCTGATACTATATACCAATAAAAGGAGGTTTATGCTTCATTACGTCTGTTCGGGCGGTTGCTTAACGGTTCAACTTAAGCCGGGTTTCTGCCTGGTTGACGGTTGTCATCGTAACCGCAATCCCCTGTCCCTCTGTGATTGTCTCAACGGCACTCACAACGAATGGTTATTCCGCAATCATCCCGATCCCGAGAATGCCAGAGCCGCCGCCAAAAGCCAACTTAAAAAACTCCCCGAAAAATTCCAGGCTCTAACCAAACCCAAACCAACCAAATCAAAAGCCGACAAGAGTTTAAAACCGACCTAGTCTGATCACTATTTGATCGTTTTCTAGCTATATGCTGGCTTGTACTTATAAAATCCCCTTTGACTTTCACCTGAAATTTTCGTTATCATGCAAGCTGTATGGCCAAAAATGACACGGTAGTCAATATTGATGATACTCGAGAAGTAGTGATCGAACCGAAAAAACCGCCCCAAGTTCGACTCAAGCAATACGTCACGGTCAAAGCCTTCACCTACAAAAAACATGATTATCAATCAGGCGATCTGGTCCTTCTGACTGAAGCCGATGCCACCGCCTTCTTATCCGGACGCTTTCTTATTCCTCTGGAAGTAGCCCTCAACCAAGGTATCTATCCTATCGCCCCAGAATCTCCTCTCGAAAAAGTCGTCCAAGCCGTCACCGGTGAAGACATTCCCGATACTCCCGCCGAAGCGGCTATCCTCTCCTCCAGTGGAGGAAAAAAATCTTTCTTAGGCAATCGGCTCCGCTCGGCCGTTCAGAAAAAGAAAAAAGCGGTCGCCGCCACTCCGATCACTAAAATCGATCTTGACAAGTTAGCCGCCATTCAATCAGGCGGCAAACCATCCTAGTTATTGAAAATTGAAAATTGATAATTAAGCTCATATGGCCATTGCCAACGACTGGTTCGTCGACTACCAAAATAAGGTCATCGTCCACGCCACTACCGCCATCGCCTATGATGGCGAACTCAACACTTTTCAGGCTGGTCAGACCATTGGCAACGCTACTCCCACTCCGACCAAAACTGCCATCATCGTTTACGTCGATGACCAAGGCACCACCGGTACCTTAGATGTGGTTTACGTTAATGGCACTTGGGCTAACAACGACGAGATTTACGTTGGCGCTACTAAATATGCCGATGTTAACGGCACTCCCGCCACCAAGTCCACGGTTTATACAGTTCGCGCCCTCTACTCCTTTGTCCAAGATACCTTTGATGAACTAGGGGCTATGGATGACACCGTCCCCATGTCGGCCCAGACGCCCACCGAGTTCACCATGATCAATGGTTGGTTCATTGACGATGAATCCACCAAATACTTGTCCGGTGGTGCCATTTCCACTTCTGGTTATACCAGTGCCATCCAAGTCATTACTCACCAAGCCGGTGGTTATACCAACGCCGTCGCTACCGACATCGGCAAATCGGTTATGCAGGGCGCCACACCCCGGGGAACCCTGATCTACTACAACAACACTACCCGTAAATGGTGGAGCCGCTACGACACTCAGATATCGAGTGGGGTGGCGCTCACCATTTCCAGCGGCACCGGTGCCGGCACTACTGCTGCCGCTTCCGACTCCGGCGAAGACCTCTTTGCCAATATCTATACCTTAGGTACCATCGTTACCGATCCCAAACCCAAATCTTATGTCTTCCAAAACGGATCCGCCTTGGCGGAATGGTGGGGTCGGGGTGACTCTGAAGCCCACATTGACGTTTTAATCAAAGTCAAGGAAGCCGACGACGAAATCGACGGGGCCAACATTACCGCCTTTGTCCGCCACTTTGGTGACCTTTACGACCACTTCCCCATCGATCTGTCATCCGGCGGCCGCAACGCTGTCCCTCTGGCTACCTCGACCGATTTATCCAATAACAGCAGCGGCGAAGTGATTCTTTCGGTCACCAGTGCCACTGGCTTTGACGTGGGCAACTTCGTCCGCGGTGGTACCTCCGGAGCCTATGGTGAAATTCTGGCGGCCAGTACTTCCGCTTCTCCCAATACCTTGACCGTTGGCAACATCGTTGGTGCCACTACCTTTACCGACGCCGAAACCGTCTACGAAACCACCACCGGTTTAGCTGCCGGTGATACCGCCACTAATACCACCCTGACCGCGCCGCATAAAACCAATGTGGTCGCCGGTTACAACGACATCAAAATCCTCTTCATGAACATCACCCTACCCTTTAACTCCGGGTCCGAAGAACCCACCGTCGGCGCCCATCTCCAAGGCGCCGTTTCCGGGGCTGATGCTTACTACATCAGTTCTTCCCTGACCTCTGGCAGTTGGACTGGCGGTACCGCCACCGGCACCATGTATTTGGCTAATTGGGACAGTGTTGCCTGGAACGCTTCCGAAGCCATCAATATTGTTGGCGGTTCTTCCGATATTGCCACCACTACCGGTACCCAAACCGTTACCGCTTCCGTCAACAAAGCCTTTGAACAAGGTACCGCTTACCCCTACAACATTGTCGTCTACTGCGCCAACCGCACCATGTCCCAAGTCTACGAGTGGTTTAAGTATGTCACCCGCGAAGATGCCAATTCGACCCAACAAAACTACCAAACTATGTTCCGGGTCCATTCCGGCGCCATCGTTGAAGAAGACGGCGAAGAATATATCTATGCCCTATCCACTTACGCCCCGGTCAAAGCTTCGCCCTTTGGCACCTTGGCTGGTGGTAAACTCTTCGGCGCTCGGGGTGTCTGGGTCGAAGGCATGGCCACCGCCGATCGCCAGAACTTCTCCTTAATCGATGCTAATAACAATCCTCAAACCCCGCCTAACTTTATTACCATTACCGTTACTTCGGTCGTTTCCGGTGATAAAGTCTCGGTCTTTAGGACCAGCTCCAGCACCACCATTAACAAAATCCAGTTCACTTCCGGTCTCTCTAACGACCAAAGCGATGCCCAATTCTTTGTCTCTGAAACCATTCCTTCGGATACCCCCAACTCCGGTTTTATTAGGGTAGTCGACACTTCAGATACCTCGATCAATCGGGAAAAACGCTACGCTTATTCTGCTTGGAGTAACACCACCAGCTCCTTCACTCTCTCCGGTTCCACTGTTCTAGATCGTACCTACTCCGCCGGCGAGGACACCGCTTATGTTCCTTATTATGATGAAATTGCCGGTAATACCTCTGTTTATGTCACCGTCATCTATAGCGCTGACCGTACCGTCTTAACCAGAGTCCGCCGTTATTCCGGGGCTGGCACCTCCATCCTGCCCTTCGAGATTACCGGCTCGGTTGTCTCTACCGGTTACTCCGTCGCCGCTATCCGCACTCTTGACACCATTGTCACCTAAAAATAGTTTTCCAGTGTCTAGTGGCTAAGCCTTAATGGCTAATTTATAATGCCTTCATGGCCTACCTTTTTAACTATTACACCCAAATTATTGATGTCCTCTCCCCTCAAGTCGATGTTGATCTCAACGATTTAACCAACAACATCCGGGCGGCCGAATTCAACGACATCGGTATGGGCTACCCTAAAATCTGCGACGCTTCCGGTAAAGACAACTTAGGCGGCGGTATCTACACCGGCATTGTGCTTTATCTCTACCCCAACTGGCAATTACGCTTTTGGGAAGGCACCTATACCGCCACTGTCAGGGGGGGGAATATCTTGGGCGGTTTAAACAATCAACCGATTGCTTACGTACCCGGAGTCTTAGTCCAAATCATCCAATCGGCTTCTTCCACCTTAGTTTACGGCACTGGCGGTTTAACCGAAGCCGAACACGACAAGTTAATGACCGGCCTGGACATTACTATTCCCGATGGTGTTTGGGACGAGCTTTTAGCCGGCCATACCATTTCTGGCTCGGCCGGCCGTGAACTCGTTCAAGCTCGCCGCAAAGCCACTTTGGCTTCACTTAAGAAATAACCTCACCAATTATCCTAATTGTTCTAATTACTCTAAATAAATCCCAATGACCCAAAAACCAATAAGTTACGATTTAGAAGAACGAACTGCAAAATTTGGTGAAGCGATCATTCGACTTTGTCTAAGTCTACCCGAAAGCAATATCACCAAATCCCTAATTAATCAGTTAGTTAGAGCCGCTACCAGTATCGGGGCAAATTACTGCAAGGCCGATGACTCCGAATCACCTAAAGACTTTAAACATAAAATCGGTATCGTAAAAAAAGAAACCAGAGAAACTAAACACTTCCTGCGCATGTTAGCTACCGCTCTACCAGACAGAAAAAATGAACTAAGACTTCATTGGCAAGAAGCTAAGGAACTAAACCTCATCTTCAACGCCATCTACCGGAAGCTAAAATAATTTTGGTGCTTGGTAATTATTTAGAATAATTAGGTTAATTAGAGTAATTAGAGTAATTCTATGAAGTTGACTCTCGCCCTTCCTTTCTTCAACCAGCTCGATTCGGTTAAGGGCATCTTGGGTTTACTTAAACTGGTTACCTCTCCTAACGTCGAGTGGCTCATCATTGACAACGGCTCCACCGATCCGGTCGAAAGTTTTTTTCGCGACACCCTCCGTCCACCCCGCTTGCGCTACGTTCGCAACTCCGCCAACCTCGGCATGGTCAAAACCTATAATCAGATCTTTCAACTAACCCAAACCGACCTGGTGGCGATCATCCACAACGACGTTTACATCTATGAACCAAGCTGGGATAAAAGAGTCAAAAAAATGTTCAAAAATATCCCTAAACTCGGCTCTTTGGGCTTTTTTGGCTCTCAAGGTGTTGGCCCCATTGGTGAACGCCTCCAGGATCCTGAATTACCTGGCCAAATGGCTGGCATCAGTCAACTATTAGAAGCTGACCGCCATGGTATCAGGTTACTCAATGACTATAGACCGGCCGCCATCCTCGACGGCTTCGCTATGGTCTTTGCCATGGCCATGATCCAGGCCGCCGGTGGTTTAGACCCCCACTATCACTACCATCATCTCTACGACCGCGATCTCCCCTTAACCTCGCTGGCCTTGGGTTACCAAAACGTCGTTTTAAATATCCCCTGCCATCACCAATCCGGGGTCACCGCCAATCGCCCCGAGTATCAAACCTGGATTAATCAGGTCACCGGCCGAAAACAAGGGGACGCTTGGACCCACGACCAAAACACCCACTACTTCAAACAGAAATGGGCCAAAGTTCTCCCCCTCTACGTTGAAACCGATTTCTCCTTTCGGACCGGCACTAAAAATGGCTGGACGTATAAGGGAGATGCTATACTCAGCTTGAAATCACCAAGCAGGGTTATTGGATATTAGCTAATATGGCAAAACCCAGTTTACCCGGAGCCAAACGGCGGGGCCGTCCCCCCCAAAACCCCTGGGTGACTGCCCTCTCCCTGGCCCAGACAGTCTCCGACCAATACGCCCTCACCGAAGCTGAACAATCCCTGGCTTTTAAGACCGCGCTGGTGCTTCGCCGGGGGGCCATTATCGTTGAACTCGGGGTCATGTATGGCCGTACCGCCATCATCTTAGCCTCTGCCGCCAAACTGACCGGGGCTCATTATCACGGTATCGATAACTTTAAGATGGGTTCATCACTTGCCGAGGTTGAGGCCAACTTGACCAAACTCGACCTTCAGGGTCAAATCCACCGGGGTGATACCTACACCATCAGGTGGTCCAAACCCATCGACTATCTCCTCATTGATGCCGGCCATGACGAAATGAATATGCGCCAAGACACTGCCCGCTGGCTGCCGCTCATTAATCCCGGTGGTCTAGTCCTCTTCCACGCCTACAATCCTGATATCGACTTTACCGATCCCCACTTCCCCGTCAAACGCTACGCCGACGAGCGTACTTTAGGTTGGACCCAAATCGCCTATATCCCTAACCTGCTCATCAAACAAAAACCCCTCACCTAACATGGCTTCGCTTCTCTCGATCATCACCCCCAGCTACAATAAACATGAATACGTTCAAGCTACCATCAACAGTGTCTTAAACCAGTCCTTTACCGATTATGACTACTGGCTAATTGATAACAGCACCGATCAACTCACTCGCCCTCTCGTCAAAGCCAAAGCCCAAACCGACGCCCGCATTAAATATTTGGAAATCGATTTTACTCCCACCGAACGGACAACAGTCTACATCCCCGCCTATATCTTCAACCAAGTCATCGCCGAAATCGATACCAAATATATTTTCTATCTCTCCGATGATGACCTGGTCTACCCCTCATGCTTGGCCCAAGTCATTGACTTTATGGAATCCGATCCGACCAAATACTTCGTCTGTTACTTTACCCTGGACCGCCTTTACTGGCGCGACGGTGAATGGCTTAAAGATAGTTCGATTACCGTTAGCGGTCGGTTTGGTAAAGGCACGACTCACCCTTCGGTTGATTGTAAACTCGACGGCGGCCAAATCATCTTCCGTACCGATTGTTTAAAATCCCTGTCCTACCCTTTTGCTCCGGAAAATCTTCGCGATGCTTCTCACAGTGACGGTTTATTTATGGACCGCTTGGCCAAACATTACACTTTCTATCCCTTGCCCACCAACCAAGCCCTGATCGGCCATCGCCTCACCCCCAAGTCCACCTGGACCCGACCGTAAGCTGACTTGATATTTACGCTAATTCTTGTAGGTTTAAACCATGACTCCACCAGTGGACCAATCTTTAGCTTTATCCCTAAACCCTCTGACCGCCGCCGACATCGATCGCCTCCGTCGCTGGCGCAATCGCGTCCGCTCCGCTTTTGTCGACAGCCGTTATCTCACCAAAAAAGCCCAACGCCAATGGTATCGACAATACCAGAAAGACTCTTCTCAAAAAATTTACCTCATCAAAGCCAAGCGTCAGCCCATCGGGATTATCGGTTTGAAATTAACGCCACCCACTAATCCCGATTTTGGTCCGGCTATCTTAGGTGATCTCACCTACGCTCGCCGGGGGGTGATGACCTGGGCTTACCGGGAGTTAATGCGCCTCCATCCGGCTCCCAAGTACCACGGCTTAGTCAAGAAATCCAACCCCAAAGCCTTAGCCCTTGATCTCAAAGTCGGCTTCCAGGTAGTCAAGACAGATCAAAAGTATTGGTATGTCGAATTTGACTCCATTAAACGGATCCCGGTTATTCCGCTCCTTAAACCCTCCCCCTCTCCCGCTGAAATTAAAGCCGTCAAACGCGTCCTCCAATCCAGCTGGTGGGGTTTAGGTCCGGTGACCGCTCAATTGGAAACCGCTTTTGCCGCTTTTGTCGGTACCACCTATGCCATTGCCGTCAATTCCTGCAGTGCCGCCTTACATCTGTCAGTCCACATTCTCAGCCGTCGCTTCCCTAAAAAAACTAACCTGGTCACCACTCCCTTAACTTTTATCTCCACCGCTGCCGCCGGTCTCTATGAAAACCTCGAGGTTCGCTTTGGCGATATTGAAGAACAAACTCTATGCCTGGATCCTCAAGATGCCTTGGCCAAAGCTGACGCCCTAACTTTAACTATCATCCCGGTCCACTATGCCGGCATTTTAAGTCCTATCCCTCAAACCCCGCTCCCCATCATCGAAGATTGCGCGCATGCCGCCGGTACCCCCGGTGCCGGTCATTCTAGTCTCCTAGCCTGCTGGTCCTTCCACCCCGTCAAAAACATCGCCACCGGCGATGGCGGCATGATCACCACTAATGACCGTCAGCTGGCCGCCGAACTCCGCCGTTTGCGTTGGCTAGGCATCGACCAAGATACCTGGGCTCGCGAACAGAAAGGTTACAATTGGGAATACCAGATCCCTTCCTTAGGTTTTAAATACCACACCAATGACATCATGTCGGCAATTGCTCTTGAACAACTCAAACGTCTTCCCACTTTGAACCGCCGCCGCCGCCGTCTAGCTAAACGCTATCGCACTGGCCTCAAAGACTTACCGCTCATCCTGCCTCCGCCCTCGGGCAGCTGGCATCTTTACCCGATTCGTCTCCACCGAGCTTCCCTTCGCCCTCGGTTAATCCAATACCTGCGCGACCATCATATTTCCGTCGGGGTTCATTACCAACCGTTGCATCACTACCCCTTCTTTAATTGGCATCAACCCCTACCGGTCACCGACCGAGTCTACCCGACTCTCCTGGATCTACCCATCTTCCCCGATATGACTCTGGCTGAACAAGATTATGTCATTCACACCCTTCATGATTTTTATAACCTATGAAACTGACTTTCGTCATCCCCGTCTACATCTCCAATGCTCTGCACTTGGATTTCACCCGCCAAACCCTCAAATCCATCCAGACTTCCCATGACCATAAAGTGATTATCGTTAACAATTTCTGCGCTCCAGCCTTCCGACCGGACTTAGAGCGACTCGCGACCTGCGACTGGCAACTAGTGGATAATCCCAAGGGCAATATCCTAGCCTCCGCCTGGAATTTAGGAATCAAAATGTCTTTTAGTGGCGACGCCGGCAGCCCAAGCGATTATTGTCTCCTGCTTAACAATGACCTCATTCTCCATCCCAAATGCCTCGACAACTTGGTCACTTTTGCCACTAATCACCCAAAATTCCTGATCTGGTCGGCCTCAGAGTGGGCTAATGCCCGGACTCTCTCTCAGGCTAAAATGACTCAAAGTTTCTCCTTCCACCCCCACTTTTCCTGCTTTATGGTGGCCCCTAAAACCATTGAGGTAGTCGGTTACTTTGACGAGCACTTCACTATGGGCTATTTCGAAGACAATGACTACCACACCCGGATATTACATGCCGGTTACCAAGCCGCCGCTACCAACTCGGCTAAGTTTTACCACTACGGCTCCCGCACCATCAACATTGACGACAATCTCAAGATCGAAGGTAAGTACCACTACCAGAAAAACCGGGCTTACTTTGCTAAAAAATGGGGCGTCGACATCCACGGCCGCGCCTTCGACCCACCCGAAGCCATCCTTAAAGCCATCAAGCCGACTTCTTCCCCTTGAACCATTCTTCGCGATGCAGGATACTATTTCCCATGCCAAAGACCTTAAAACCCACTCGTCGCATTAAAGTGCTCGCTTACGGTGACTCCCCCCTGGTGCCTTCCGGTTTCGGCACCGTCATGAAGAACCTCTTTTACTACCTGGGTAAAACCGAACGTTATGACATTGATCTTTTCGGCATCAATGACCGCGGCGGCTGGAAAGACCCGCAGGCGTTCCCCTACCATGTCTACCAATCTATGCCTCCGGGTGAACAAGACCCTTACGGCCGTTCCCGCTTTGTCGACGTCCTCCGCGGTGGTGGTTTGGACCTCCAGCCACCGTGGGACCTGATTTTCTTTTTAAACGACCCCTTTGTCTTGGAAAACCCCATCCCCTACTTCAACCTCGGCACCCTCCCGGCCGTCCGCGATATCCAAAAAACTCACTACCTCAATTTGCCGCCGGACATGTGGTTCAAAACCCTCGGCTACTTCCCCATCGATTCCCCTGTTAAACCGCACTGGGTCCTCTCGGCCATTAATTTGGTCGATTACCCGGTCACCTACACTCGTTACGGCCAGCGGGAAATATTGAAGGCCGACAAACAGCTCGACCAACCCACCCGGGTCAAGGTTGTCCGGATCCCCCACGGCAATAATCCGGCCGATTTCTACCCCTTAAAAAAGGATTTGGTGCGACAATTTCGGCGCGATTTTTTCGGCGGTGCCGTTCGTGACGAGACTTTCTTAGTCATCGTGGTCGGCCGCAACCAAAGACGCAAAGACATCCCCCGAGCCATGATGGTCTTTAAAGAGCTTCAAAAGCGGCGGCCGGATTCTTTCCTCTACGTTCACGCCGAAGAACAAGAAGCCTGGGGTTCCCTGATCGAAACCGCCCTCCAGTTTGGCTTAAGGCAAGGGAAAGACTGGAACTTCCCCAACGACTTTATTGCTACTAAAGGTTATCCGACTAATATTCTCAATGCCATCTTCAATGCCGCCGACGTCAATCTCTCCATGTCTCAAGGCGAAGGCTGGGGCTTACCCATCACCGAGGCGATGGCGGTTAAAACCATCAACCTCGCCCCCGCCCATACTTCTATCCCTGAATTGTTTCATCTGCCCGACATTAAAGATCCGGGATCTGTCTTGCGCTTAGATCCCGGATCTAAACTCCATCACTGGCGGGGCCTACCCATCGCCGCCGGCACCACTACTTCCGAATGGATCTGCCACGGCTCACCCGATTTGGAACGGGTCCGGCCTCTGGCCAACGTCGATGACGCCCTCGCCAAACTCCTCTGGGTCTATGACCACCCGGAAACCGTCAAAACCATCGAAAACCGGGCCTACCGTTGGATCTCTCGTTTAACCTGGGAAAAGGTGGCTCACCGGTGGGATCAACTCTTTCAAACTGCCTTTACCCAACTCGAACAGGAGCGGGCTCACCCAGAACGGCTCAAGAAAAAATGGGCTAAAATGAAAATTCCCTCCCGCCCCCACCCTTCAAATTTAACTCAAAGATAAGTTACCGATAAACCTGATTGTGACTACCGATATCCATGAACTCTATTATCCCTGGTTTTTTCTCCCGGTAAACCACTCTCAGGTCTCCCGCCACCCAAAAAGCTCTTTTGCCTTTTAACTTCCCCGTTAGACTGTGATCCTTAATCAGCCTATCATTCCGATCGCGCAAGAACACCTGAAACCTCTCTTCATACCTCGAAAGCAAATTCCAATCACTACCCAATCGCTGCTTAAAATGCTTTACGAATACCCGATGGTAAATCACTTGGACGATTGTATCAGCCACTTGAGTGCCTCTTGAGGATCATCAAAACTAATGGTGTTACGCCCTTCATCCAAATCGTTTTCGATTCGGGCAAAACGCTTCTGAGCGGCTTTACTCAACACCACTTTCTCCGGCGGAAATTTTTCTGGTACCAGCGCCAGGCCTACCCGCTTCTCTACAAATCCCTTCAAAAATAACCTAATTGCCTCTTGCACGCTCGACAAACCCACCTCCCCAGCCCGCTTTTCTGAAGCCTCACGCAAAGACTCCGGCAGTCTCACTTGTATCACCGATGTATTATCCATATATTACTATTGTAATACAAATTCTACTAAAATCAACCCAAACGTCTAGACAAATGTTTTTCAAACCATCTAGCCATCTAACCATCAAACCACTATGATGTTCCCGTATGCCTGACGCCCACACCCAAAAAACCGCCAACCAGATTGCCCGCGACTTAACCTCCCTCAAACTCTCCCCTGAATCCCGCGCTGCCATGGAACGCTACCTGCCTTACTTGGATGAACTGAGACGCAAACTCTTTATCGTCCTCATTGTCTTTTTAATCATGGCCGTCATCGGCGCCCTCTTTTACAAACAAGTCCTCCTCTTTATCCTCGGTCGCTTCAACCTGGAAGGCGTCAACATCGTCCTCACTTCCCCTTACCAGATTATCGAATTGGCCGTCCAAATCGGCTTGCTCCTCGGTTTGCTCACCGCCCTACCCCTGTTAATCTGGTATCTTATTGGTTTCTTAAGGCCCGCCCTCGAGCATGACGAGTTCAAAATCATCGTTTCCCTCCTCCCCCTCAGTCTGTTTCTCTTTATCGTTGGCTTTATGTTTGGCACCACCGTCATGAACGCCATTATCGGCATCTTCACCCACGCCACCAGCGAACTCAACCTCCAAAACCTCTGGGATGTCAGTCGCTTCTTCTCCCAAACCATGTTTATGGGCATGGCCATGGCCTTGGCCTTTCAATTTCCGATCATCCTGACCTTGCTCCTGCGCCTGGGTTTTATTGAGAAACCGAAGCTCTATACTTACCGCCCAGTTATCTACGTCGCCATCCTCTTATTTGCCGTGATCATGCCTCCCACCGATATCTTTTCCTTGTTTATCCTCACCCTGCCCCTGTTTCTCTTGTTTGAATTGACACTGCTCTTGAATCGCACTTAAAAGACGTGATATACATTAAATATCAGCCTTTGGATACAAAGTAATCTCAGTCCATCCAAAAAGATCTGACCCTATGATCAACTCTGCCCCGATTTCTCACGCTAACCAGGCGGTCACGCCGCCGGTTCAATCAACGCAAACCATAGGCTGGGACTAATTCGTTGGTCAGGACTGAACCTTTAAGAGGGTGGTGACATTAAGCTATGTTCCAAAATATCGGTACAGTCGAAATCCTGGTGATCGCCTTGGTCCTGATGATCCTCTTCGGCGCCAAAAAAATCCCCGAATTCGCCCGCGGCTTAGGTGAAGCCGGCTCCGAATTTAAAAAAGGTCTCAAAGGTGATCCCAACCAGAAAAAAACTAACCAAGAACCTAAAAAAGACAACTAAATCTCCTTTGCATCGCCACAAACAGTCAGGTAATATCTAATAAAGGAGGTGAAACCATTCATATGTTTAAAAATATCGGTGTTACAGAAATTATCATTATTTTAGTCGTCCTGATGGTGCTTTTCGGCGCCAAGAAACTCCCCGAATTTGCCCGCGGCCTAGGTGAATCCGGCCGAGAACTCAAAAAAGCCAGTAAAGAATTGCGCGAAGCTTTAACTGATGACGAAGAGAAAGAGAAAAAATCCTAAAAGGAGGTCAACCATATGTTTCAAAATATCGGCACCACTGAAATTATCATTATCGCCCTAGTTTTACTGCTCCTCTTTGGCGCCAAGCGAATTCCCGATTTTGTCCGAGCCATTGGCCAATCCGTCAAAGAGTTCCGTCACGCTATAAACGAAGACGACAAATCAACTAAATCAGAAGAATAGTCTGAATTACTACCAAACCACTTCTCCCTCCCCTATGGACAGGGTAGACTAAAGGGAGATTGTGGTGGTATTCTATGATTCGACCTGCCCTAGCCAAAGCCATTATCAGTCTCCCCTTTTTGCTTGCACTGTTTCTTGTTTCTTGTTTCCTGTTTCCTGTTCAGGCCGCCGATTATCAGCCATGCACGGTGGACACTACCTGCCCGATAGGCGAATTCCTTTATGACGACGAATACACACCCATTGCCACCGCCTCCTGTGCCTTAACCACCAAAGACCCGGCCGGCGCCGATCTCCTCACCGACGAACCCATGACCGCCAACAGCGACGGCTGGTATACCTACGACTTTGACGCCACCAGCCAAGCCTTGGGGCTTTACCGCAGTCAAATGTGTTGCACCTTTGCCAGCGACTTTCTCTGCTTGGATAAATCCTTCGAGGTTATTCCCGAAACCTTCGTCGCTGGCGATATCGCTACCGCAGTCTGGGGCTACTCCGGCCGGACTCTGACCGGTTTTGGCTCATTAGTCGCTGACGTTTGGAATTATTCCAGCCGCTCCCTCACCTCCTTTGGCACACTGGTGACTAGTGTCTGGTCCAACTCCGAACGCACTCTTACCAGCCCCAACGCCGCCGACCTAGCCATGAAGGGTGACCTGACCAAACAAACCGAAAGCCTGCGCCATGAAATCCGCGATGAACTGGCCGATCTCGAAAACATCAACCTCGACTACACCGACCCGGCTCTGCTTAAACAAATCTCTCGCCAAGTCGCCGAAAACCGCGACTTGTTAGAAGTTTTAGTCAACGAACCGATTGTCAAGTCATTTATTGAGGAGGGTGAGATCCCCGATCTCTCAGCCAAGCTTAATCAAACTAAAACCGTGGTTAACGCCTTGTATGCCGGTGTCAAGCAGGCTGACTCCCGGGCTGGCCTCTTGGCTCTCAAACTGACCAAGCTCCCGGCCACCGAAGTCAGCGACGAACTCCAAAGTTTAGAAAACCTGCTCGGCGGTTCGGCCCAAACGGCTTCTCCCGACACCATCACCAGTAGTTTGGAATGGTTCAGTCAAGCCTGGGGCGGCGACTTGGTCGACAACTTGCTCCAAACCAACCAACAAGTCAGAAGCGGCCTCCACGCCGCCCGCCTCAGTGTTGAAGCCGGCCAATTTGAGGCGGCGGCTCTGGAACTTCAGCTAGCTCTGGATGCTTTCAACGACTTAAGTCAAGGCATCGGTGACGTCACCAACAGTGCCGCCGACCGCACTCTTTTTGGCAGACTTAAAGAAGTTCAAGCCCTCTCTATAGCCTTGGACCAGAACGAACAAGCCTTAGCTTCTCTCTTCTCTGACTGGAATACCGCGCCCGAGCCCGAACGCCACCGCCAACTCTCCCTGGTTAAAAAAGACGTCATCAAAGCCAACCGCCTGCCTCAAGCCGCCGACATCATCGAAGCCGCCACCAGCAAACCAGAAAACAAAGATAAAAATCAGGCTTTAAGTTTGCAGGCAGTCACCACCTTAAACCGTCTCCTCCTGGCCAAAATGGCCGGTCAGCCCCTTAAAGGCCTCTGGCTGGAAGAAGGCAGTATCGTCTTTAAAATCCTGATTACTAACCCGTCCGACCGTATTAGCCAAACCGTTCCCGTCAATTATCTCCTCCCCCGGGAAGTTAAACCGGAAGCGATCATGGTCACTCCACCCGGTATCACCGTCGAGTACAACCCCGACGAAGACGCCCTCTACGCTAAAGGCGAATTTGACCTCTTACCTGGGGAGACCAAAACCTTTGCCATTGAGGTCACCGATGTCTGGACCATTGACCCCAACGAAATTGCCAGCTTGCGCAGCCAAGCCGAAGAATTGATGAAACCGCTGGTCAAGACCGCCTTCTACGGCCAGGGTACCACCATTAAATCGGACATCGACGTTACCCTCAACAAACTCCAAGCCATCTCCAACAATGGTGTCACCCCCGAAGCCCGGATTAAAAACTACCGCGAAGCTCAGATCGAATTGGCCGGCGTTCGCGACAAACTCGATAAACTCAAAGATTTAGTGGCTCAAGCCGGTTCTTCCGGCACCATCTTCGGCTTTATTGGCGGTGTCCAGGCAGTGGCGGTTTGGGGGATTATTATTATCTTTATTGCCGGCTTTGTCTTCTTAACCCTGTATATGCGTAGTTTAAGAATTCATGACGCTCGCCCGGCTTCAACCGCCGCCGTCAGCAAACTCCCCCACCTCAGCCTGCCGATCTTTAATCCGGCCAAGGCTCTTAAAGACACCCCCCGGCCCCGCGCCCCCCGAAAAAGCGTTCTAGGTAGCGGCCGTCTGGCCATCAGTGTCAGCCTGACTCCGGAGAATCTCAAAGCCACCCGCCTCTTCTTACTTTTAGTCGGAGTTTTAAGTTCCACCATCTTGATCATCATCGTCTTAACCTCGGTCATCGGCCGGACTCGACCTAATCTCTTAAGCCCTTCTAACCAACTGGCTGCAGTCGCCGTTCTTGAGGCTAGCCTGACTCCCCCCTTAGCCCCGCCGCCACCTACCCTAGAGGCCGCCACCTCCAACTCTACCCTGGCTCTTTTGGCTCCGCCCGACGATGACACGCCGGTTAACCTCCGGGCCGAGCCCGACACCGCCGCCCCCCTGATCCAAAAACTCTCCGCCCCGCTCTCCCTAACCGTCCTCTCTCTCGAAGAACCTTGGGCTGAAGTTGAAGTTATCGTCGACGGCCAAACTCTCACTGGTTACCTCCACACCGACTACCTGGAATTTGTCTCGCCCTAGTATACTAAGCTCATGCCGCGTCGCCCTAAAGCTAAATCCAGAACTCGCCCGGAAACCACCCTCTTTTTAAATCTCTCCGTTGATGGTCGGATCACCTCCCACGACTCCGACATTTTTGACCCCGACAAACACTGGAAGCAGACCCCCGGTATCCGGGCCATCCTCCAACAATTCTACGAGTTTCAAGGCAAAGACCTAACCGCTTTAACCACCGGCAGTACCATGGCAGCCTTAGGCATCAACACCCGCCGCGGCACCCCCCACCCCGAACCGGTCAAACTAGTGGTCCTCGACCCGGATGTCGACCTCACCTCTCAGGGCCTTGACTATCTATCCCAAAATGTTCAAAAGCTATTTCTCATCTGTCTCAACACCCATCCAATATTAAGCCATCCACCAGTCGCCAGTCACCAGTCGCTAACCACTATTTCCTACCCCCATGAAATCGATCTCAACCACGCTTTTAACCAGCTCTACCAAAAACATCAAGTTAAACAACTCTTTATCCATTCGATTGCCCCCTTAAATGCCGATCTGATTGACGCCGGCCTCATCGACCACCTCTCGGTCATTATTTCCCCCCTCTTAGTCGGTGGTCACGGCACACCTGCCCTGCAGGACAACGACATCCTGACCATTCGTCCCCTTAAACTCATCCTGGTGAAATCCTTCTTAGATAACTATGTTAACTTGCGTTATGATGTCTTCAATGGTTGAACCTGCCCCTGTCCCACCAGCTCCGTTAGCCGCTGTCCCCGCCCCGCCCCCGCCCACGCCGGCGCCGCCAAAATCTAATGCCAAACTCCTTTTAGTTGGTCTTCTCAGTCTGATTGGTCTGTGTCTGATCCTGGGTGCCGGCCTCGCCCTCTCCTTACGCCGGACTCCCCGATTGATCTCTATTATCCAACCGACCGCCGCCCCCGTCCCCACCGGACTCAGCCTTAACCTCACTCCTGGCCCCAGTCCCATTCAATTCACTCTCCCCCCCGATTTTACTTGGCAAGAAAGTTCACCCAGCGGCTTCAATCTGGTCTATCTCAACCAAGCCCCCGTTAGTCTTCCCGGTACCGCCTATATCGCTACCTTAACTACCACCAATCCCGAGGCCTTAGCCACCCTCCTCAGTCAAGCTGACAGCCTAGACAGCTACTTTAACTATGACCCGGCCATCGCCACTTATGGTTCCACCCACCTTGACCAATGGCAGCTTGACCCCGACTCCGGTGATGGACCATTCGGTTCCACCGCCGGGGTCATCCTCAACGAAAACGGCGTCATCCAAATAATCAATTGGGGTTACGCTGCTTCTTGGGATCTTTTCGACCATGATAGTCTCAACCCACCCCAGTGCCCGTGTACCCTGACGCTCCATTTGTTTTACTCCCGCCCGCAAACCGCCGCCTCCCTCGCGACGCTGCCTACCCCCACCCCGCTGCCAGCTGATTGAAACTCCAGTGCCACAGGACGGCTGTTGCCCACCCCGCCCACCCTAACCGTTCCCTTACCCCCCACCATAGGACAAATAGGCTGATTAGATGCATTGACCCGGTTAAGACTAACCGCCACCAAAAAACCGCCAAATTGCCGTATTGGGCGGCGTTGATCAGATATAGGAACGCCTCCGACGCCGCCAATAGCCCGCCACAAAGGAGGATCATCTTCGCTTGCGCCCCTCTAGTATTGGTCCTGACTACCAACCAGACTATCCCCAACTTGGTCGTTTCCTCAATCAAGGCCGGATACGGCAGCCACAGTTCCACCGGCCATAAGAGCAAAGGTAAGCTTAAGGCCAAGAGCGGTACTCCCGCCCGCTTGAAAGTCGGCTGCTCATTGGTCACTTCCATACTCCCATCATACGGCAATTTCGATCCGAGTTTTGAGTTTTGAGTTTTGAGTTAAAAATTGTGAGTACCCCCTCTCCCTATAGTCTATTCAGTCTCAAACTGAGTCCTAAAACCTATATTATCATCATGTAGGTCAACCTATATTTATTTTAAGCCTCCTAATCCATGAAAAAGGCTCGGCCACCTTCCAGATTAACTCTGCCCTTGGCTTCGGTCTGACTCCCTTGATTCTCCCGGCCCGACTAATAATAGTATCCGGCTTTTCCAGAGTATTTCCAATTTTAGCTGTACCTCGAACTTCATCTCTGTCAGCGGGTTCCACTTCCACCCGAAATATTAACGAAATCAAATCGGGGCAAAACGCGTGAAAAAGCCAAAGCCTCCCCCACCGCCACCACCACTTGCCAAATCCGGTCATTATTAGCTTCATCCCGGTTCCAACTCTCTAGATCATTTTTACTACTAATTTACCGGTTTTTACCATAAGGCTCAAAAAATGGCCCTTTCGCCCAAGATCTTTACCACTTTTTCACCCTAACTTGACCCAAAACCAAGCTTTAGTCGCACCTCAATCTTGACTCATAAGTCTATTTTAAAAATATTAACCCATATTAAACAATAATATGCTTTATTCTTGCTTGAAAATCTAGACTCCACTGCCTTACCCCGGTGACTTTTTTGGTTTTGAAACCAAGCCCCTGTTTCTGTCCTTACTTCACCCCATCGATAGATTCCAATACTCTAACTGCCCCTTCAGCCAAGACTAAAACCTAAAATGTCTTAATTTCAATACCAATTTCCGATCAAAAGTTTAAATCCTTTTGAAATCATCAGCTTTTAGCAAAAAGGCTCAACGACTGACTCCCCCACCTGGTCACTATTATCGCAGCCATAATCCATTATTTAACCTGAAAAAGTTAACCCGAAGAAACACCATATATACCCTATAGACATAGAATCAAAGACGTTAACCGTTGATCCCCCCTTTTCCAGGTAAAGACTCTTCCCGTTGACTGGACCAACTCTCCCCCACCCGTTCACAAAAAGTTTCCAAAACCCCTACCGCTCTTTTTTAAGCCCGTTCCGCTTCAGAATAGATAAACAACTCGATATCTTTCTGATAATGAAAGATTTCCTCTGGTTTAAAAATTAAATCCCTTTCTTTATCGGCCATAGCCACACTATCGGAGGCATGAATCAGGTTCAACTGTTGACTCATCCCCAAGTCTCCCCGGATTGATCCGGCCTCGGCCGCCCGAGATTTGGTAATCCCCGTCAGTTTGCGGACGGCATCCACACACTCGATCCCTTCCCACAACATAGCCACGACCGGTGACTTCTGCATAAAGCTCTTTAGTTGAGGGAAAAACGGCTTATCTTTGTGATGCGCGTACCATTCGTCCAACAAGGTATCATTCAAATAAGTCATCTTCATGGCCGCCAACTTTAAACCCTTTTGTTCAAACCGGGAAATAATCTCCCCTACCAAACCTCGCTGCAAGCCATCCGGCTTGATCAAAACCACTGCTTGTTCTAAATTCATAGGTCGCTTTTATTGTATCTCAGCCATCGCTTTGTCGCCAGCACCACCGTTATTTCAAGTAAGTGAGAAAAGGCTGCTCGTCTTTAAACGGTCCGACGATGGCTAAATTCAGTCGTTCCGGGCGGATAATTTCCCTGGCTAATGCCACCACTTGATCCAAACTCACCCCCCGAATTTTGGCCATAACCTCAACGACCGTCGTCACCTCATCTTCTAAAAGCCACTTGCGCACCATCATATTTGCCATATTGGCGCTGTCTTCCAGGTCCAAACTCATCTTCCCCACCAGATACTCCTGAGCCCTTTTAAGTTCGGCCTCGGTCAATTGACCAGCTACCTTGACTTTAGCCAATTCGGCCAGGGTCACCGTCAAAGCCTCACCGATCTTGCCGATAGCCACCCCCTCCAAAGCGTAGAGCGCCCCGGTTTCCTGATATAGATCGTTTGACGCATAGGCATAATAAGCCAGCCCTCGTTTTTCCCGGATCTCGTTGAATAATCGGGAACTGGAATTACCGCCCAGGATCGTAGTCAACACCGCTAAAGCATAGCGTCGCTGATCGGTCCAGCCGATAGCCGGATAACCCAGGTAGAAATGGGCTTGCTCTGTTTTTTTATAATAAACCGTTAATCTGGGCTGAGTCTGTTTACTAAGACCTACCGCTTTCACCCCACCCCCGGCTCTCATTTCCCCTTTTTTGAAATAGTTTTCAACTTCAGTTTTGAGTTTTGCGTTTTGCGTTGTGATATTGCCTACCACCCCGACTACCACATTGGCCGGGTGATACCAAGTTTGGTAATGCCGTTTAAAATCAACCAGATTCAAACCCTTAACCGTCTGTTTATACCCAGCTGTATCCATGGCTAAAGGGGACCCGGCATAAACCAACTCGTCAAACAAATTCGCCACTTTTACCTGCGGTTCGTCCTCATACATGTTGATCTCTTCAATGATTACCCCTCGCTCTCGTTCGATATCATCAGGATCTAACTTTGGCGTTAAAAGTAAATCGCTGACCACATCCAAAGCCAACTCCCGCCGCTCGGCGGCGACCTTGACCCAATATCCGGTGTACTCTTTGCTGGTAAAGGCGTTATGTTTGCCTCCCACGCTATCAATCGCCTCAGCCACCGCCATGGGCGTTGGATAATGCTTCGTCCCCTTAAACGGCAGGTGCTCCAAAAAATGGGAAATGCCGGCTTGTTCGGCTGTCTCAAAGCGGCTACCGACCCCAACCATCGCCAGAACCGTCACGCTGTTAATCCCCGCCATCGGTACGGTCATCACTCTCATGCCTGAATCTAAATTCACCACTTGGGGTTTTGCCACTTTAGTCATGGCCGCTATTGTACCTTAAAGCTGTACCTGACCCAAGCCGGAACTGGTTTCCACTCTCACCTTAATCGGCAACCAACTCAAACCGAAAACCTCACCCTCAGTCTCCCGACCCGTCCAGGCTATTGGCCTGGATACATAAATCATCCCCCGGCGATGACTGATCTTGACTGTCCCCGCAATCTCTAGGCTTACTTGGGCCCGGGCCCAACTCTTGGCCAGCTGATTCATGGCCACCAGTCGTTGCCACGACCATTGCCAAGCCCAAACCCCTGTCTGGGCCCCGAGATAAACCAAGCCTAAACCTATGACTGAGAGCCACCCCAGCTCTCTAAAGCCAGTTTTGGTTAAGAGATTGTAAACTACTCGCTCTCGGGTCAGTTCAGCCAGGTTCATTAAGTAAGGTTCTTGATTCGGTCTGACTTGAAGTTTCTGACTTAAATCAAGTTTCAAGCCCCAGTGTAGTCGCTGCCGCCCCGACTGCTGCCGGCTTAACCCTTGATAAACCAAACCGACAGTTAATAACACCACTACCGCCAGGATCAGGCCAATCAGGCGGACTTCGGCTACAGGCCAATGGCTGAGTTTTATTGCTTTCATCTTTGGCATTAAGATAACTAATTATTTTTTGCCTGGCAATACGCCGTCATTGTGTCGATGATCGCTGTCCTTATCTTAAAACGGCGCTGTCGTTAGGTAAAGACGAATATAACCCGTAAAATGGCTTGCTATTCAACCTGATATATTTTCATTTAGGCTTAAATAAGACTGATATTTACCCTTATTACCCCCCTTAAAAACCCCATCATTTATTTCGATTTGCTTAAATTTAATAATTAGCAATTAATATAATTGATTGTCAGAATGTCTGGTATTTTTATATCATTCTTATCTATCGCTTGCCAGAGAGTCATCTATCCTGGCATTCAATAGTCGCCAGTGCCTCTAGTTTTATAGTATATTACTATAAATCTATACCCCCTTTTAGTAACCTGTTGCGGCAAGCCTGCTTTACTCAGGTTTAAGCCTGTGACTCTCACTTCAATTCTTTACCCGAGTGGTTCAATTGCCAACTTTGTTTATATCAATCTTTAGCCTCTCGCGCTAGTTTGACTTAAGCTAAAATCAGCACTATTAATAGCATGCTGCTTGCCATTATCATTCAAATATAATATCTGCGATGACTGATTGTTTCTGATCTAACCAGAACTTAACCGAAAACATCCGCCTCGACTTTTCCCTCTGTTCTTGACTTATAACCATCTGGACCCAGGCATATTATTCGCTTCATCATTACTGACCCATCCTGCTCGCTTCGGCCGATCCTTTACCCTGGAGCACCTGAATTTCTCTCCATGCCTTGCTCCCGCTCCCGTCACCTTTATTACCTCTCCAGAGGTGGTCAAAGCACCAAAATTCACCTTCCTGGCCTTATATATAGTCAAAATCATGGCCTTTAATACCTTGATGGTATAAGCCATTTCTCTTTACCCCCTCACTCATCACTCCCCTAATGCAAGTGATAATCTTTCACTCGAGCTCGGATCTCAAAACGCATCCAAAATATAGATTGATTCATCATGTATATATTCAATAAACGCAAAACCTCACCGCTCACTCCCAAACCCCCTTTTTGCCTTTACTCCGCTTAACCTCGCTTTTATGACCCCAGATACCTGAACTTGCCTAATCTTTAGCTATTCTCCCATGGTGACTGGGCAACTCTGGCGCTTCATCGTCTAACCTTGCCTCCCAGAGGCCATCTGGTTTAGGGTGACTTTTCATTTCCTCTGCTTCACCGCCGTCCCACCTCAAGGAGGGCTTGTCTAAGGCCTTTAAATCGGTCAGTTTCATGTCAATCTGACTCTTTGATCTGCTGATGTCTGACCCTACCGACAACCTCAACGAAGTCAATCAGGCTTAAGTTGACTTTTTGGCCGGTCTAATCACTTTTAACATACCCCCGTTAGTGCCCCTGTTCCTTCGATTTTCCTATCACCCCGTCACTATGATTGCCTCGACCTTAACCTTTCCCCCACTTTTTGACCAGCGTCAGCGTTTGTTTGTCTAATGACGTACAATTTATGCAAAAATATCTCTATGGTAAAGATTATATATAGGTCCTGAAATACATGACGCACAATTAATCATTCTTTTGACTTTCAATCGTTAACTGCCGGCCGTCACTGCTGACCGTGATTTGCCCGTTTAAATCTGTCCGCCAAATTAGACTCCCGTGAGCTTTCAACCGATCCAAAACGGTTGCTTGCGGGTGACCGTAAGTATTTTTCTCCCCCACTTCCACAATCGCTATTTTCGGCTCGATCGCTGCCAGCAACTCCTCACTAGTGGATGTTTTCGAGCCATGATGAGCCACCTTGAGAATTTCGGCTTGACTCAGACCAACCTTAACCAGTTCTTTCTCCTCGTTAAGGCTAATATCTCCGGTCAGCAACGCCTCTATTTCCCTAAAAGCCACCCACAAGACCACCGACCGCTGGTTGACTTCATTGCGCCCCCCCGTTTGCTTAGCTCCTAGTACCGTTTGATCCATATAGGCTGGATTTTGATACCATTGAGCCAAAATGGCTTCATCTTTTTGCGGGGCTAAGACTGTCAGTTTGATTTCCCCCAAAGCCAACTCCATTCCCCGGTCGGCAATCAGTAGATCCGCGCGCGATTGCCGCACTCCCTCAAGAAACTGGTTAAAAATTTCCGTTTCTTTTCCCGCGTCCGATACCAGAACGGTCTCAATTTGATAGCGTTTGAGCACTGGTACTAAACCGGCGATATGATCCAATTCCGGATGCGTGGCCACCACCAGTTCGATTCGCTTATCCCAAAACGGCATCGTTTGGCCTAAACAAGCCAGCAATTTATTGGCTGACGGCCCGCCATCAACTAGTACTTGATTGAACCCTTGGGTGATCAAGGTTGCGTCACCTTGGCCGACATCGCAAGCAATTAACTTAAAATCATCGGTCGGCCACTCAAAAACTACCAAACTGACCGCCGCCAAAGCCAGACCTATCCCCCACCAGATTAATCGCTGCCCCGTCATGTGGTTAAGCATATCACGCTTCGATTATTAGTCCTTGGTTCTAGCACTGCCCTTCCACCACCAACCAAACAGCAGCAACCAGTAACCACTCACCCAATACCAATTAAGATTGGGCAAGGTGACACTGGCCAACGGCCAAGCCGCCGTGGTCTCGACAGCTGTCACAAACCACCATAATAACGGGTAGCTCAAATAGGCTAAAGCTTGAGCCGCGGCTGGCCAGATAAAACTCAATAGCCCCACCCCTCCACCCAACATCATTAGCGGCGGCACGGTCCACAATACCAAGAGGTTGGTTAATGGTGCCACCAGAGACAGACGCTGGAAGAAAAGGCCGATCAACGGCAAAGTCGCTAAGGTTGCCGCCCCGGTGGTCACCATATCCTTCTGGATCACTCGCCACCAAGGGGGAATCAGTTTACCTGACCACCGCTCGATCACTCGAGCCAGACTGGGTCCTCCACCCATGATCCCGGCGGTGGCCGCCAAAGACAACCAAAAAGCAATCGAGAAGACCAGCCACGGCCAGATTATCAACATCAATAATCCCGTTAAAGCTAAGCTATAACCGGGTAAATACAATCGACCCAGCTGCTGTGACCAGATCAACATCGCCCCCATGATCCCGGCTCTGATTACCGGTGGCGTGGCTCCCGCCAACACCACATAAATCACAATCCCCAGCAGCGCTAACCATAAAGCCTGACGCCGCTTGACTACCAACACTAAGCCGGCGACCAAAGCGCCGGCGACCACGCTGATGTTGTAGCCTGATGCGGCCACAATGTGGACTGTTCCCGTCGTGATTAGCGCGGCATACCAGTCTGGCGGAAATTGACTTTGTTTACCCAAAACAATCCCAGACAAGAGACTGTTGTAGGGTTCAGCCAAATATGCCTGATACGCCTCTATCAACTGATTCCTGATATCCTCCAACCAGCGAATTAATCCCCACCAGTTACCTGGTTCCGTTAACTGGGTCACCGCCAACACCTCGACTACCTGAAGGTAAAACCGCCCAGTCTCCCCTTGTCGCCAAACAGCCTTAAAGCGCCAGCGATCGCCGGCGGCTAATTGAGCCACTCTTTGGCTTTGAGCGATTTTAGGATTGACTCTAGCCGTCCAGGCTTGAAAAGGTAGGCTCAGGTAAGTCTGGTAGCGGCTGGGCGACTCAAAGATAACTGACTCCGCCACCAAGTCACCCCCGATGACTCGGCTTTTGCCGATTTGCTGCCACCACTGGTAACTGCGCCAACCTAACAAACTTAAAAGGATCACAAGATAAACTAAGAGATCAACCTTCCCCACCATAAACTTAGTAAACACTGATTTTGCCTTCATTCTTCTCAATCACATCCTGGGGCAGCTTAGCTTTACTGACCAACTCTTCCAGGGAAGCGTAGGGCCGGTTAGCCACAATCGCCTCAGCCCTAACTGCCCCGATACCCCACAAACTATCCAACTGGCTCAAGCTGGCGCTATTCACATTAACCAAGCCGCCCCCGGTCCCTCCCGTCACTTCATCACTCTGCCCCAGGACTTGACTCGTCTCCTGGCCGGCCAGCGGTAAGTAAATCTTTTGACCGTCCTTGACCACTTCAGCCTGGTTTAAGACTCGACTGATCCAAGCCGTATCTGCCTCAGCCGTCAAACCGCCGGCTAAAGCCACAGCCTCAGCCACCCTAGCGCCCTCATTTAACTGATAGACTCCGGGTTTAACCACCGCCCCACCGACATCAACCACGATTTGCCTAACTTGGCCTTGCGGTAATTCCGCTTGATTGGAAACCACCACTTGATCTTTCTGCTTTTCCTGCAGCATTGTGGCAAGTCCTAGGACCATTAAAAATATTCCCGCCGCTCCCAAACCGACTACCAGCTTATTTCTCGCCATAAATGCCGCAATTGGTTCCATACTATTAACCTACGAGACTCTGATGACCTTGGTCAATACAAAGCTTAGTTGGTTGCATCAGCCCAAAATAAATATAACCTCCACTTTAACCTTGAATCTGGCAGCTTCCCCTCAACGATTGCTACACTTTTCTTAACACTGGGATTAGTTCATTGCCAACTTCACTTCAGCTGCACCAATCTGATCTCTTTTGAACTCTAGTCAACCACGAAGTTAACCAAGCCTTGACGCTTAGGCGTTGGCTGGATTACCACCGTCCGCTGAATCGTTTTGCCTTCCAGCCACCTCCTCACCTTTACCTCCTCCTTGGCTCTGGCGGACAAGGATGACTCATCCCATTGGCTTTGGGGTGGCAAGGCTAGGGTCGCCCGCAGTTTACCATTGACTTGCACTACTACCACTAAGTCTTTAGCCTTGATAATTTGCTCATCAGCCTGGGGAAAACTTTGCCGATGCACTGATTCAACTCGGCCAGACCCAGCCAGCCGCTGATACCATTCCTCAGCCATAAACGGAGCCAGTGGTGCTAATAACTTGACTACCCCTAGTTTCTCCGATCGTCCCATTTTTCCGGACGCCTTCCAGACATTGACCAATTCCATCAAAGCGGCGATGGCCGTATTAAACCGAAAATGAGCCAAGTCCTGATCTACTTTTATGATCGTTTCCATCAGTTTGCTGTTCAATGCCTCGTTGGTCTCCGTTTCCTCCGGCTCGGCTGCCAACAACTGCCACAACCTATCTAAAAACCGCTTCATGCCCCGGATGCCGGTATCCTTAAAATCACCCCCCTGGTCATATGGCCCCAAGAACATCAAATACAAGCGCAAAGCATCCACTCCATACCGACTCATATACTCGTCCGGGATAACCACGTTACCTCTCGACTTACTCATCTTGGCCCCCTCTTTGATGATCAAACCATGACCGTAAAGAAACGGAAACGGCTCCGGTTTGTCCTTAAACGGCAACAGCTCTTGATCACTCAAAAACTTCCACACGAATCTGGAGTAAAGTAAGTGCAACACCGCGTGTTCGGCACCGCCGATATAGGCATCCACCGGCAACCATTTCTTCATTATTTCCAGGTTAAACGGCTGCTCTTGGCCGTGCCATTCCGGCGTTTGTAAATTTGGATATGCCAAAAAGTACCACGAACTATCCAAAAATGTATCACACACATCCGTTTCCCGCTTGGCTTTCCCCCCACACACCGGGCATTTGGTATACAACCACTCCTCCGGTGCGTTATCCAGTGGCCCCCTACCGTCTCCCTTTGGTTGCCAATCGACCAGATCTGGTAGTCTGATCGGCAATTCCACCTCAGGCACCGCCTGCCAACCACACTTGGGACACTCTACCATTGGTATCGGCGCTCCCCAATACCTTTGTCTCGAGATCAACCAGTCCCTCAGGTGATAGTTGAACACCCGCTCTCCCCAACCCTTGGCTTCATGATGAACCATCATCTTTTCAATCGCCTCATTTATCTCCAAACCATTGAGAAAGTCAGAGTTTATCATCTGCCCCTCTTTTTCTTGAACCTGACTTTCCTTGGTGATAGCCGACTTATCGCCATCACTGCCCACCACCACCCGTATCACCGGCAACTTCTTTTCTTGAGCAAACTGAAAATCTCTTAGATCGTGACCCGGCACCCCCACCACTGCCCCGGTGCCTACCTGACCCAAGACAAAATCCGAGATATAGATGGGTATGCGGTAATCATTTAACCGGTTTAAAGCATAACAACCGGTAAATACCCCGGTCTTGGCTCGACCTTCGGTAATCCGTTCATTTTCGGTCTTAGCCATTGCCTGGACCACATACTTCTCGATCTCTTTTCTTTCTCTAGGACTAACCTTAGCAGCAATCTCGCCTACCAGCTGATGCTCCGGCCCTATCACCACGAAGGTGGCGCCAAAATTAGTATCCGGCCTGGTGGTAAAGCAGACCACCTCTAATTCCTGTCGTCCCTCATTGATCCTTGTTCCTTGCTCATTGACGATGGGGTAATGGATATTTATCCCCGCCTTCCGACCGATCCACTGCCGCTGGGCGGTTTTAATTTTCTTAGGCCATTTCAAGCCTTCAATCTCCTCCAAGAGTCTGTCGGCGTAAGCCGTAATCTTAAAAAACCACTGGGGCAGTTCCTTAAAAGTGGTCTGACTTTTACAGCGTTCGCAGATGCCCCCAACCACTTGCTCATCGGCTAAGACTGTTTTACAGGAAGGACACCAATTAACCCTAGCTGTTTTCCGATAAGCCAAACTCCGCTTGAACATTTGGATAAATAACCACTGGGTCCACTTGTAATACTCCGGGTGGTATGTTTCCAGCCGGTTATCCCAGGCAAAACCATTGCCGATATTGGACAATTGCTCATAAAACCGCGCCTCGCTCACCTTGGCTTGCTCTTTAGGGTGCTTGCCGATCTTAATCGCGTAATTCTCCGAATGGATGCCAAACCCATCCAAGCCGATGGGCTCAAAGACATTAAACCCTTTCATCCTCATATAGCGGCCGTAAATATCCGCCCCGGTAAAAGCGTAGACATTGCCCACATGCAATCCTTCCGCCGAAGGGTAGGGAAACATCATTAGGTTATAAAACGGCTTGGCAGCACTTTTTAGCGAGGGCTGGTAAATCTTCTCCTTCGCCCACCACTCCCGCCACTTCCTCTCAATCGGCGCATGATCATACTTCCCTATCTCAGCCATACCTGAGATTATAATATATACACCACCAGAATTTAATCTGAGAAGTAATTCGTTCAGCGTTAATCCACCAACCACCTTCTCTTAAGCCCCAGCTCCCTTACCACGCTCAGCTTCACTAGCAGCCACATCGAGTTTTTTTTCAGCTAATTCTTCAGCTCTGCCAGGTGGTGCTATTCTATCAGCATGTTTTCCAGTTTCGGTAAATGCTTTATACTCTTCTTTCGTCATTGGTGCCTCATCAGATTCTTGTGGTTGTACCATACACCCTCACCCCCTACCTAAAGCAATATCACGCGCCCTTCTTTTTATCGCCTCCAGATCAACTTGAGACGGTTGCGCCAAACATGCGTTAACCTTATTATTAACTTCCGTTATCACCTCAGGACGACCTTCTCTACCAGTTATTTGATCTCCCCATTTGTTAATCTCTTCCCAATTAATCGGATGGCGACCATTAAGTCCTTTGATATCAGGTCTAACCGGGGCGGCCACTTGGCTTGAATTAGGCTCTTGCTGAATTGGTAATTTCACTTCTTAAGTATCACTAGATTCTGGCATAAACTCACCTCGTTCTACGCTTATACCCTTGCCTCCAACCCTATTATCCGGCTTCAACTTAAAGAATTTCAATTCATCACCATGGTGTCATCATAAACCTTAACTCTTTATGTCTTTATCTATCAAATCGCGTAAAAAAACCGCCTTTGGGACTCTCTTCGCCTGAGCTCTTTCTTCTAAGTGAGCCATTTGCGCCGCTGTCAAATAAAAAGTAAATCGAGTATCAGTCTTACCCCCGACGTAATTTAAAAATCTTCCGATAATCTCAGATAACGAATCCATATTGTATCGTTCACATATGACCCGATCCTCATTACAGCTACTAATTAATGCCGGTGGATCACCGATCAGATGAAGTAGTAGGACCATTTTATTACGATGGAGGGCTAATGATATTTCATATCCGACACTAATTGATGGAAAGCTACCTTCGACGACCACACAATCACACTCGGTAATCCACTTCTCTAGCTGTTTATGAAAAGCCAATCGTTCTTCACGCGTCTCTAAACGAATTTGCGATTCAGTTTGATTCAACACATGATCAGCTAAGACTTCACTACCCTGTTTTTCTAATTCTGAGACTATCGCTCGATAATGCGTCAAATACTGCTTCTTGCCCGCAATCGAGGCCGTAAAATAGACTCTCATATAGTTATTGTACTCCTCCTCCCCATCCTCTTTCTTCATCATCCCTCCACATTCAGCCTTTAGACTGATGTCAGACTGGTTCGCTAGTGGACGCTCAAGACAATCTTCAACTCATGAATTTTTAAGGTTGTCAGTCAGGAACATCCACTCCGGACCGGTTTTCTATTCTCCCCAAAACCACCACATCAACCGCCAGTCGTTCAAATCAACCAGGCAGCCACCGGCTACGGACATCAAGCAATATTCGGTCCCGAAGTGGTTAAGCATCAACCGCCAATCGATAAAATCCATATCCCCGTCATGATCCAAATCCACCATGGTTATCGCCGGCCGGGCATAATAATTTATCTCCCCCTCCAGAATCCGCTGGGATACCGGATTAAAATAGACCGCCTTGAGTTCCCGCATGATACTGCTGGCAGTCGACCGATACCAATTTTGATACAAACATCCTTGAGGTAGGTCACTGCCGGCCAACCCCTCCCAGGCAGCCACCGGCCCTGGCTGGGGACTGCAATTGCGTTGGATCCCTCCCAAAGGCCCCTGGCCAAAGATGACGTACTCGTCCACCAGGTGACCTAAAACATGCCCCAACTCATGCACAAACACCGCCGGACCCTGCTGGCCGTTATAAGCCGTCACCACCGAAGTCGCCGAGCCGCCGTAATTGGGATTATTAACGATCACCACCACCACATCAGCCGGCGCCCCGGCACTATTCACCGCCTGCCACACTTTAGCTTCATCACACAAGATCAACCGGGGATTGGCGGGCAAGTATTGGCAACCCAAATCGATCTGATTATTAATCCGGTGGAACACCAGTTGATAACTTCTTGAGGCAAATGGTTCATACTTAACTAATTCATTGCTAAAACGCTGACTGTCACTCTGAAACTGCTGGTCAGTGTCATAACCTGCCCCAATGAAAGTCAGATCAACCGTTTGCTCCGCCACCGGCAAAGCCCCAGCCGGTGCCAAGACTACCTCCCCGCTCCGCAATAACTGCTCCAAGCGGACTTGATTCGCCCCTTTGGTCTCAAAGTCCTTGGCTGGCTCGACTACCGCCACCTTCTCCAGTGGCCACCGCCCCCGGCTCTCTCCACTCATTGTCTCGACCGCCACCTCCGTGGCCTGAGTTAAGTCGGGTAACACCACCACCAGTCGTCCCTCGCTCGGGTTATAAGGCACGATCGTTTCTCCCTCCAGCGGGGGGGGGTCCAGAATCGCCTCCACTATCCCCACCTTTAAGCCATAAAGTTTGGCGCCGCTGGCATCCAGTAACAAAACCAAATGACTCCCGTCTTTGGCTGGAAAAGTGGGATAACCCTGTAACCGCCTCAAACCTGCCAACCGCCATGGATCCTGATGTTTAGGTCCATAAACCAGGGTGGCTTCGATCACTCCTTGAGGCGTATCGACTTTCTCTGCCTGGAGCGCCTCATCCGCCGTCAACCAGCTTTCGGCTGCCGGCGCCTCCTCGAGCGGCCGGGAGCGAATCCGCCGATCAGTCACTCGATACCCCCAAGCCAGCATGGCCAATAAGGCCGTCGCCGCGACCACTAGACTCAATCCCATCCATGACCGGTATCGCTGTCTCATCTCCCTCATTCCACCATAAATACCCTAAATTTGCTACTTGATCTAAAGTCAGACTATATCTATAGTAGTACCCGATGGCCTACACCTTACCCAAACTACCCTATCCCTATAACGCTCTCGAACCCCACCTTGATGCCGCCACCATGGACATTCACCACACTAAGCATCACCAGACTTATGTCGATAAACTCAACGCCGCCTTGGAGAAATATCCTGAGCTTCAAGCCCAAGCCGTCGAATCCCTTCTCAAAAACCTCGATACTCTTCCTGAAGCCATCCGCACTCCGGTCAGAAATCATGGCGGTGGCCACACCAATCATACCCTCTTCTGGACTAGCCTCACTCCTACTCAAGATTTGACACCTACTAGCGACCTGCTTCAAGCCCTTCATACTGCGTTTGGCAGCTTTGATCAATTTAAGCAGCAATTCTCCGATGCCGCTGCCACCCATTTTGGTTCCGGTTGGGCCTGGTTAGCCTTAGACGCCAGCCAAACTTTAAAGATCTACTCTCTCCCCAACCAGGACTCTCCTCTTAGCCAAGGTCACCAACCGCTATTTGGCCTCGACGTTTGGGAACACGCCTACTATCTTAAATACCAGAACCGCCGCCCCGACTATATCGCCGCCATCTGGCACTGCCTTAATTGGCCCGAAATCGGCAAGCGTTTCCAAGCTAAGGTATAATCAACGGTATAATGACTCGTTCTCTTATCACCGTTGTTAGTTTGGGCTTAATCCTAGCCGGTTGTACCGCCCCTGCTTCGCCCCCGGCCGAACCAACCGCCGCCCCTACTCAAGTCCTAAAGCCTCTGTCCACCGCCTCAGCCGATATCACTACCCAAATTTATAGCCTGGACGAAGTGGCTAAGCACCACACTCCCCAAGACTGCTGGTTAGTTATCCGGGGTAAAGTTTATGACGTCTCCGGCTTTGGCGAAGCCGGCCATCCGGGAAAAGTCGCCATCTACCAAGGCTGCGGCACTGATGCCACTACTCTCTTCGAAACCCGACCCATGGGTTCGGGCACGCCTCACTCCGCTAATGCCAGAACAAAACTTGACGGTTTCTACCTAGGTGATCTGGCCCAATAAGTTTCAAACTTCTCGATTCGACGCTTGATATACCAGATATAAGGATCAGCTTCCGGCCTTTGTCGGTCGATCAGTTTCATCGCTTCCTCGGCCGAATAACCCAAGCCAATCAGAATGGCTGCTGCCATGGCTATGCTCCGGTGCCGGCCGAATTTGCAGTAAACCAGCACCTTTCCACCCCGGTCCATTATCCTCAAGGCGACCGCCACCCCTTTGGCCAAAGTCCTCATCGGTATCGGTAGTAAAAAGAAATCAAAAGTGGCTAATCTAAGATATCCCAGGCGCGTCGCCTGATATTCTTTGGCTTTGGTTTCATGCAGCATGGAGATCACCAGGGTGATTCCCAACTGCTGCAGCTGTTTCAGCTCTGACTTATCCGGTTTTGACCCTAAATACAGGTTTTCCCTGACTGCCGCAATATCCATATCCCCATTATGACATAAACTCTTTAGCTGACAGGTATTTATATATTACTTATGATTTATATAGTTATCGATACGAATATAATACTGATATTAAATATCATAAAGATATTTAACATAATGTAATAATGCAAACTAAATCTTAAGAACTCAGCCTGTCCAGCCAATTGTCCATCTTGACGACTGGAACCTAGCCAGGGCATACTGATCCCCGCTATGTTAAATCGTCTCGCCAAACTCAATCACAGCCTTATATATATAGTAGTCTTAATCTACCTCTTTCTTTTCCCCCTCTTCTTCCTCCCCTTTACCGCTAACTTTTTTGACACCAATAAACTGCTCTTAACTATAGTCATGGCTGCCCTTTGTCTCATCCTCTGGGGGGTGGACATTATCAGCCACAAGGCCTTGCGCTTGACTATTTCCCCTTTCACCCTCCCCTTAATTGTCATCGCCTTGGCCGTCTTGGCCTCCACCTTCTTCACCGCCAACAAGGTTGAAGCCTTCATGGGTCGCGGTACTTTTTTACCGGCTTTAATCCTGATCGCCGTCATTATTCCCTTTCTCATTCACGCCAAGAAATTTCTCGAACACGCCCTCTATGCCTTGATCGCCTCAGGTGTCGTCCTCAGCTTAATCAGTATCTTCCAAAGTCTAGGTTATGGTCCGTCCAAACTCTTAAACCGCATCTTTAGTCTGACTATCCCGGACACCCTAGCTTTTACCCCCGCCGGCTCTCCCCTGGCCTTGATTGTCTTTTTAGCCATTCTCATCCTGATTGCCATTATCTTGGGTATGAGCCACAAACACCTGTTTGCCCGAATCAGCCTCCTCGTCATCTCAGCCCTGATGGGTGCCAGCCTAATTCTGCTCTTAGTCTACTCCTGGCCTGGCAAAACCACTGCTCCGGTTTTCTTACCTCTGGAACACGGCTACGTCATCGCTCTGGAATCATTAAAAACTCCTCGGACCGCCCTCATCGGTTTTGGGCCAGAATCCTACGTTGTCGCTTATAACACTACCCGCCCGGCCCGCATCAACTTGACTCCTCTCTGGAATGTCCGCTTCAGCAACGGTTCCAACGAACTCTTCCAGATCATCACCACCCTGGGAGTAGTCGGTTTATTCGCTTGGGTGATCTTGACCGTGGTCAGTTTGAAAACCGCCAAGATCCCGGCCAAACAACCCCTGGGTAATGTCATCAAGTTTACCGCGCTAACCCTCCTCTTTCTCATGATCCTCGTTCCCGGTACTTATCTATACCTCTTCTTAACTCTAATTATGTTTCTGTTTTGGTCGCTCTATCTCAAGTTTTACCATCCCGATCAAGTGAAGACCATCAACGCCGCTTTGGGAGGTATTAGCTTGGTCCGCTCAGGTACCGCCGAGCCCCAAGAAAGAAACCTCTCACTGCTCCCCTTCCTCACCGCCCTACCATTATGGGTCATCGCCGGTGCCCTGCTCACTCTAACTAGCCAAGCCTACAGCGGTGAGGTCTATTTTCGGCAAGCCTTAGTCGCCTTAGCTAAAAATCAGGGTATCGAAACCTATAATCTGGAACGTCAAGCCATTACCAAGAACCCCTACGTCACTGCCTATCGCCGGGCTTATGCCGCCACCAACCTCGCTCTCGCCAACTCCATCGCTGCCAAAGAAAATCTGACCGACCAGGACCGGCAAAATGTGACCCAACTTATCCAACAAGCTATCCGGGAAGGCAAGGTGGCCGCCTCCCTCGACCAAGCCAACGCGGCCAACTGGGAAAACTTGACCACTATTTATAAAAGCCTGATCAACGTGGCTCAAAATGCCGATTCCTGGACCATCGCCGCCCTGGCTCAAGCCATTAGAAATGACCCCCTGAACCCTCGGCTTCGCTTAGACTTGGGCGGCGTCTACTATTCTTTAGGTCAATACGACCAAGCCATTCGTTTTTACCAACAAGCCGCCGAACTCAAACCCGACTGGGCTAATGCCTACTACAACCTCGCCGCCGCCCATAAGCAGAAAAAGGAACCGGCCCAAGCCTACGACTACTTGGTAGTGACCATTCGCTATCTCGACCCTACCTCCGCTGACTACGCCAAAGTCCAAGACGAGCTCAAAGTTTTAGCCGATGAATTGAACTTGGACCAAGCCGACCAAACCGTCACCTCACCGCCGCAAAGTGATTTGACTGTCCCCTCACCCGCCCTCACTCCTAATCCCACCCAAAGTGTGGCTTTACCCGAAGAAGCCGCTCTTGAAAACAACAATCAGCCGCTGCCAACCACTGCTCCCCTGGAAACTCCACCCTCCCCAACCTCAACTCCTTAAGGGAAAAGCCGTTTTTGGCCTAAATGAAACGGCCGATTTTCTCCCCACGTCTCTCAAAAATCTGCGGCCTGCTTGGTTCGACCCCGAAATTGATCCTGACTCCCCGCTTTATACTTCCCTCGGCAAATCTGACAATACTGAGGCTGCTTTAAACCTTTGCTTTGATAAAAGCTTTGTTCTTCCGCCGACCAGACAAATTCCTTACCGCAATCCTCACACCGCAGCGTCAAATCAATCATAGTTACTCGCCTCGCTATCAGGGTGGACCTGAGGGGGATCGAACCCCTTACCTCTTGCATGCCATGCAAGCGCTCTACCAGGTGAGCTACAGGCCCCTTGTCTAATCGCGCAGGTTATTATAGCGGCAACGCCGGCTTAACTTCAACCACCAGGCTTTAGCTTGACCAATTCGAACACTATTAATATTCAGACCAGCCACGTTCACTTTCACCAATCTAAAGAATTATCCCACCACATCACAACAAATATTACTCAAAAACGATGAAATATACCTTCTCTAAGGGCCAGGCCATGATTCAAATACGGCTTCATCTACCTTCTGCGGCAACTCCTGTTTCCAGTTAAACACCGGGTACCTTAAGTCATCGGGGGCATACAACAAGAAATCCGGCCGGTAGGTCATCAGTTCGGCCGGATTAGCGTTATTAGTCAAACTCCGGCCAAAACTGACTCCGCTCCAGCCGACAAACACCCCTTCCCCGTTAAAGGGGCGTAGACTCGGATCAGCTTCAAAGTTCAAGCTCTCATCGGCCACATAGATGCCTTGAGCCATCAAGGCCTCTCCCGAAATGATGATATTACCGCTGGCGATGATCATCAAGAAGCCCCTGGGCGCCACCGTCAATCGCGGCGCCTCAATCAGGACATCACCATTAACCAAGATGATATAAGCCTGGTTAGCGGCCACGTCATCACTCCCGCCCCAATCACCGATAATCAACTCCCCCTCATAAACAAAGACTCCAGGTATCCGGGCCGTGGCCGATACCCCCAGGGGTTTATTACCCGTTCCGGAAAAATCATCCGAAACCCAAGGCGTCACCGGTATATTTAAAAGTTCCCTAAACAATTCAAAATCTTCCCGCCTCTGGTTAGTCGGACCGGTCTCATAAGCCGAATGTGCCACCCAGTTAAACAGTTGACTCGGATAACCTTCGGAGAAAAAGCCGGCTCCCAGACTGGGATCAGCCAGACTCCGGTTCAAGAGGATCCCTGAATCCATGATCACTCCGCTGACTAAGGATAAAGCTTCACCGGTGGGCAAGGCGCTGGTGACGCTGACCCCACCACCTGCCTGGTTGGCCCCCACATCTCCACCTCTGGTTTGCCACCAATAAGGCCGCATCAAGTAATAATCCCTGACTATGGCCGCCCCATTGGTCATCACCTGCAAGTGATAACGACACCCTCCCGGGCAATTACAGCCATATTGGCTGGTATCTGCAATCACCAATCTCAAATCTGCCCCCTGGTCCAACAATTGCGGCTCAGCAAAGGCATAAGAGCCGTCAGCGTTAACAGTTGTCGTCACCGTCCGAGCTAAACTGCTAAATTCCACCACTGAACCAGCCCCTGGCTGGACGGGCACTCCCATGCCGTTACAAACTGCTCCCGATCCCGCCCCTAAATAAACATTACCGGAAATTAGCGACGGTTGAGGAATCGTAATTGACTGATTTACCCGGAGGCAGACATCGTTCAAGTTGACCTGGCGGGTTACTAAATTGGCGCTGACGGCAATATTGTCGCTCTGGCCGGCACTGCCCACGGCGGTGAAAAGAGCTGAGTATTCACCCAAATTATCCTGGCCGTAAGGTGCAAACTCAGCAATCGGCGGCTCATAGGTTTGACTGGCGCCTAACACCGGCGTGTTATCCAGCACTCCGGTGGCTGGACTAAAGACACCATCATGTTGTGGGTCAAATAAAGTACTAAAGCGGTTATCGACAATCAGCCGATTCCAATAATCTACCAGTTTAGCCTTAAGTTCGAAGCTACCGCCCTCGTAAACACTACTGGCCACAAGGGGTCGGGCTTGGCAGTAAGGGCGGCTGAAAAACTCGACCGAACACCTAGCCACCGGATAAGATACCGGCCGGCTGGGTAATTGGACATAACCACCCAACTGGACATTCAATAACAGTGGTCGGCTCTCCATGCCCACTGATCGATCTTGGATATAAACATCATCGTAGGCCAAAACCATGGTTCCCTCCCGTCTCGGCCCCAAGCTGGCCCGATAGGGATCGTAATAGCGCAAAGCTCGGGAACCAGCCGGACAATCAGCTGCATCTATAAACACCAGCTCCCGATGTGGCCCGGGATTACCATCATTTAGATTGCTGTCAATCATCGACAATTGGGGCTGAAATTGGCTCGTATCCACACACACGGCTTTGGGCACGTCGCAATTGGGGTAACCGGGCATCGAGGGATTACAGGGATTTTGATTATCATCGTTGTAAAGGAGAAAATAGAAATCATCTGCCGGCTCGGTAGCCCGAATATTCACCCTAATATAGTCATTAAAATCAAAGCCGTTAGGGTCATCCGGTAAACCACCGGGATTAGCCACGTTGATAATTTGGGTCGGGACTTGATGGCCATTAGGCAAGAGTTGTGGCCCTCTGGGACTGGTTAAGTAGCCACCGGCTCCCTCACAAGCATCCGGTCTGGCAGTACACGGAAACCAGTGGACGATAACATTTGCCTCGCAGGTACCGCCGTTATTGGGAATCTGCCAATTATTCAACTGGTTGGATCCCGGTGCTAAGGCCGTCGGGTTATTGGCTGTCACCGACCCCCGGTAATTATCCAAGCTGCCACCACTTAAACGGACCCTGACATCGGTGCATGGTACCGGACTATTCGGTCCTTCAAAACAGTAGCTCAACCGGGCATCATTACAAGAAGGTAATACCTGCTGGTTAACCGTGTTCCACGGCCATGACGCCAGCGGCGGCACCCATTGCACCGTAAATTGACTACCGTACTGGGGGTAATTACCGACTTGGGCTCCCCCAAATGATACCGGCCAGTTGACTCGGCCGTCATTACTCGGCATCTCCCGCCAAACCGCGGGCGCGTTATCCGAACTGGCGTCGTAAATCACTTTCTTGACGTTGACATGGCAGTTTACCGCCGGCACCGCCGAGTAATTGCAGGTTTTCAGATTCCCATTATTATCAGCGTAACCCACGCAAGCCCCGGCTCGAAAATTATTACAGACATTGGCTGCATCTAAGCAGGTTGCGCTGAATCCATAAGTTTGACAATCCACCATTCGGTCGGTGGTGCAATAGTTATGAGCCGTACAACTATAACCGGTACCGGCACAATCCAGATCACTCAGACACGGCCGGCCAAAGGGATCGTCGGTCCCGCAAGTATGAATGGTATTGAGCGTGCCGCAGGTAATATTACCCCAACATGACTGAGCCGACACCGGTGGCGCTAGTCGCTTCACCAACCACTGACCGAAATTACGCCAACTGGCCGCTCTTTTCACCAAAAAAATCTGGTCTGCCCCACTGCCATAATCATTCACGTAGTCTCTGACTCGATCTTCAAAATCCTCTTCAAACGTACCGTTGGTATTGACTAAGAGTAACCCCCGAATCAAACCCTCACTCACGGCTCCTTCCGGCTTTAAACCAAAAACTTCCATCTGCTTCAGATTAAGGTAAAGCCGTAATGTCACTTCACCTTCAGGCGTCACCCGGTAATCTACCGATCTCACTGGCTGTTCATAATCTTTCGAAATAAAAGCCCCATCTAGCGATCCCACCCCCTCCATCACTTCGATCGCCAAACGTTTCACTCTCACTCCTTCTGCCGTCCGGACGGCATCACCTATCTCTCGCACTGAAAGGTATCGATTCCACATCCCCAACTCCTGTAACAATTCCTGCAACTTGGACTCGTTCCAGATTTCCACTGAATATGAGGGTAACTCGGCGGTCAAACTAACCTGATTGTTTGCCGTTCCCGGTAATCCTGGGGCATGAGCCATGAACTTAAAGAGCTTCCGCCAACCTGTCGGCACATACTCCGGCGGTAACACTTGCGTCCCCAGGCTAATTAATCCTAAAAGCACCACCAAACCTAAGGCTAAATAAATTAACCGCTTCTTGCGTTGCATACTCCATTCTATGCATATCCATACCCCCAGAGTCAACCAGAAGCGCCCGTCCTCTCCCCCTACCCATTGGCTGTATAATTAGGCTTGCTTTGGGCCGTTAGCTTAGTCGGTAGAGCACCGCATTCGCATTGCGGCAACGGGAGTTCGATTCTCCCACGGTCCACCATTTCAGATTTGCACGAGACCAATTTCTTTTAAAAAGGAAAGAACATTTTTCTTTGGTGTTCTGCCCTCCAAGTATTCGGGCAGGTGGCGGGGCGACAATCCTATCCGCTCG
>MHDC01000014.1:40693-42654 GCA_001803415.1 Microgenomates group bacterium RBG_16_45_19
GCCCTCGCCACAAACTAAAGCGGGAAGGAAGACTGCCAAAGAACTTACCAAGAATGTCGGCGTTCTCATATTTTTTTGATGTCGGATTTTTCTGTCAAATCCTTTCCTTTTAAAAAATTACCCACCCGGCGTAATTCTTCAATCGCGGGGATTACTTCTCTGCCTTTTGGCGTGAGCGAGTACTCGACCTTCGGCGGAACGACAGGATAAGATTTCCTCTTAATGAGGCCGTCTTTTTCGAGCTCCTTTAACTGAGCGGAAAGCATTTTATGGGAAATACCTTCGAGATCCTTTTTTAACTCACCATACCGCCAGGGAGATTTTTTGCTGATACGCCAAAGTATAGGCATTTTCCAACGCCCGCCGATCTTTTCAAGCGCGAACTCAACAGGATTATGATATTTTTTGTTTTCGGAGATAAAAGTTGACATACTTACTTTAAGTTTAGTATATAACCAAATGGTGCATACTTGCAATTAATTTAGCAAAGAACTATATTAAATGCAAGGTCAAAAAATTAATCATTAACTAAGGATAAAAACTATGGACACAAAAAATCCCAACGCAAAAAATATTCTAATGGTGGTAGCCAATCCCGCAGTATCAAAAATGACTGGATGGCCTATCGGCTTTTGGTGGTCGGAGCTTACACATCCTTACTGGGAGTTTGTTCAGCGCGGCCACAACGTAACTATAGTATCGCCAAAAGGCGGAGATCTTGAGGCGGACGGCTACAGTGACCCTGAACACGAAAGCGGATACTCTGCCCACGATTTTTTGAGTCTCGGATTCAAAAAATCAAAAGGGCACGCTGCGCTTCTTAAGGGCACCAAAAGCATCAGCGAGATTGATACCAAAGATTATGACGCTATTTTCGTGATAGGCGGACAATCGCCGATGTATACGATGGCGAATGATGAAAACCTGCAGAAACTTTTTGCAAAATTCTACGAAACGAAAAAGATAGCTGCCGCCGTGTGCCACGGGACAGTCATACTTCTCAAGACAAAAACCTCCGATGGAAAACTTCTCGTCGAGGGGAAAAAGTGGACGGGTTTCTCAAATGCGGAAGAAGATATCGCCGACAAAGCCGTCGGCCAACGCATTCAGCCTTTCCGAATTGAAGACGAAGCGAAAAAGATACAGAATACAACATTCGTTGTTGACCCGCCTTTCTCCTCTTTTGCTGTTGCCGATGGCAACCTTATTACTGGCCAACAACAGTATTCTGGCGCAGAAACGGCGCGACTTGTGTTAAAATACTTGGAGAAATAATATGAACACAAAAAATATGAAAATAGGAATTTTAGGTTCAGGAGTTGTCGGGCAAACTCTGGCATCGGGATTTTTGGCCAATGGGCATGAAGTAATGATTGGAACGTTGGAACCAGATAAGCTTGCGGAATGGCTCAAGAAAAACGGCGAGGTGAAAGTCGGCAACTTTGAAGAAACCGCCACCTTTGGCGACTTGGTCGTCTTAGCCGTGAAAGGCACGGTAATTGAATCCGCCATCGAACGCGCAAGGGCCGACAGCTTTGACAGAAAAATTATTATTGATGTTACGAACCCTCTGGTTTTTGAAAAAGAAGGACAGCTCCCGCACCTCTCGACAGGATTTCCTCATTCCAACGGAGAGAAAGTTCAACAACTATTGCCCAAAGCAAAAGTGGTCAAGGCTTTTAACATCGCGGGGTCGGCTCACTTCACAAATGCAAAATTACAGGAGGGAACGGCAGATATGTTTATTGCCGGAAACGATAGCGAGGCAAAAAAGACAGTCACTGAAATTGCTTCCGGATGGGGTTGGTCCGTTACCGACATCGGCGATATAACACAAGCGTATTTGCTTGAGTCTTTAGCTATGCTCTGGATACGATATGCGTTTCTCAATAATCATTGGACGCACGCCTTCAAGTTGCTTAAGAAGTAGGCAGTCTTCCTTCCCGCTTTAGTTTGTGGCG
>MHDC01000014.1:42702-80925 GCA_001803415.1 Microgenomates group bacterium RBG_16_45_19
GATAGGATTGTCGCCCCGCCACCTGCCCGAATACTTGGAGGGCAGAACACCAAAGAAAAATGTTCTTTCCTTTTTAAAAGAAATTGGTCGCGCGCAAATCCGAAAAGCAAGGAACATTTTTCTTTGGTGTCCGCCGAGTCCGCGAGGCGGTGGCGGGGCGTCCTCATTCGTGGGGGTTCTCCGCAAAATGGGTTCTGACTTTTTCAAACAAACACCACCCTATGTCCACCACTCACTCTCAGCCCGAGAAAACGCCGCGCCATGACGACCGCGGCCGCCAGACAGGTGAAAATCTCCGGTCATGCCGCTTTAAACTGATCAGCTCTAATCTGACCTTGGGTGAAATCGAGGTCAGAAATGATAGCTTTAAGCACTATCGCCAACTCAAGTTTTGGGTGGACCGTAAATAATGATTTCGTGAGACTGCTTGATGTGATTATCGCCTTTCCGAATGCGATTGGCCCCGATTCTGGTTTCGCCCTGGCCCATGGTATATTGCCAGCTGGGGAAAAATTGCTCAAAATCCTGATAGTAATGCCTGATGGTCTCACAATTATTGTAAGACAGGATAAAACCACCCCGATGTTTGATTAGCAACTCCCGCAGGGCTTTATGAGGAAAACCTTTATGGTGTACCGGGACATTGCGCATTGGGTAAATCCCTTTAAACATTTTCGAATCCTGACCGATATAATACGGCGGATCGCAATAAAGAAAGTCATGGGGATGGTTTTTGATCACCTCCCTAAAATCAGCGCAGCCGACTGTTAACTGACCCGGTTCAAAATCTCGAATGCGTTCGATCATCCGTTGATACCTAGTGTCATCTAAATAAATCTTTGACGCCCAACCCATAAATCCGGGTCCGTAAGACAAATTAAAATTATAAACAAAATAGACCGCTAAGGTTTCCGAATCGAGTTTGACTTTTTGCCACCAGACATCATTCAAGATCAACCTGATTTTTTCAAAGGTGGTTTTATTCGGTTTTAACTTCCTGAGTTTAGCATAGAGCCACCGCGGTTTTTCGATTTGAAATTTCCAATAGTTACCGAGAATGTTAAAAATATCATAGCCGATGACTTCCAATCCCAGTTCTTTAGTTAAGGCAATTTCCACTGACCCACCGCCAAAAAAAGGTGAGATCACTTTGGTGATCTGCTCCGGCAGTAATTCCACCACGTAGCCTACGGCTAAACTCTTACCCCCCGCATACCGAATCGGTGATAAAGCCACCCGTTTATATTTATTTTGACTATGGGGATTTTGGCTTTTGATCCGCTTTAAAAAATCCGCTTTTCGAGAGCCCATATACCACCCAAGAATATACGAAAATAGCTTGCAATGCCACTGCTGCCCCATTAGACTCAACCTATGGAAACCACCGCCACTTTTCCCACCACCAGCCCGGGTCAATCCCTGGCCGCTTTGGTTAAAGCCTTTACCATTGCCTTGTCCCTTTGCCTTTTAGTCACGGCCTTAGTCTGGACCTATACCCGCTTCGCCCATTCCCAAACCTTTTCGGCGGCTCTGCCCCCCCAGGTTGAACCGTTAGCTTCGATTCCCTACACCTCGGCCAAAAATCCGGACCTCGGCAGTTACTTAGTCCCCTTAATCACTATGCCCGTCACCATCAATGGCTTTAACCAAAATGTCACTTTTCTTTTGGATACCGGGGCCATCATCACCACCCTGCCCTTAAGTTACGCTCAGGCAGCCAATCTCAATCTTAACGAACTCCCCCGTATGATCCTGGCTAGTTTAACTTCCCAAACTGTCTTTGGTTACTTGACCACCATGGAAGCCGATCTCAATCATCACTCCTTAAACCTCCCCGTCAGTTTCGCTTCCATCGATACCCCGGTCTTAGGCCGCCATGGCTTCCTCGACACTTACACCGTCGTTCTGGACCACGTTAATCAAACCGTCATCATCGCCGGCACCGCCTCGCCGCCTTTAGCCAATTAAGCTATGCCCAATTTACTCCATCGTCTCTCTTGGCCTCAAGTTATCGTCATTAACCTCACCCTCTTGGTTTTCGCTGCCTATGTCTTTATCCAGGGTGCCTTAACCGAGTCCACTCGCACCACTTCCACCGCCGCCCCCAGCCTGCCGACGCCCTCGGCCACCCCGGTCTATCCCCTCCCGCCCCCCCAAATTACGGCCGTCGAATACTTTTATGCCAAACCCGGTGACCAAGTCCGCTTACGGGGTACCAATTTCGGCGCCGCCCCATGGGACAGCCAACTTCAGTTAGGTCCGATCATCATCCCTCGAGACTTAATCCTTAATTGGACTGATAATCTCATCGATCTCATCGTCCCGGCTACCGGAGCCACCAATCCTATAAATTTAACCGTCAATCAACGCCAGGTGACCGGACCGATTCTCTCGGTTTACTACGCTTTAAGCGACCCCCACCTAAGTTTCCAAACCAATCCAGCCGGCCATGCCCTCTACCTTAATAACGCTCCGGCCAACACCAGTCTTACTTTAAAACTCAGTCCCACCCTTCGCCTCGAAACTATCGGTACCCCGGTTATTAGTCCCGCCGACACGGTTACCGTTTATCAGTTTTCGGTCAGTTCACCTCGCCAACCACTGCTCAACGTTGCCCAAACCTTCATTCCCAGTGAAGCTTATCTTCAAGACACCGCTTCTCGGACCTTCTTACCCCTCTACCTGGACGCCCTTACCCTCACGCCCTGATGCTTCAGTCACCACCTGGATTAATTTAGCCAGACCCTCATGAGTCACCGCCGAAATGGCAATCAAACTGATCCCCTTTGCCCTAAAATAAGCTTGAAGCTGGTTGCTTATATCTTGTAGCAAATCAACTTTATTCACCACCACTATCTCCGGCTTAGTCAATAACTTAGGGCTGTACTGCCCCAATTCTTGACGCACCGTCTGATAATTTTTCCACAATGTCTCTGCTAAAAAATCATCGTTTGCTATTTCCTGTTCATTGTTACCTGCCAGCACATGCACTAATACCCGACATCGCTCAATATGCCGCAAAAAATCTGTCCCCAAACCCTTACCCCGATGGGCATCCTCGATTAGCCCGGGAATATCCGCTATGACTATGGGTTTTATTCCACCCCCGGGGTGAAAAGCACTCACACCCCGGGAGTGAGGATACCCCATGTTCATGACGCCTAAGTTGGGTGACAGAGTGGTAAACGGGTAATCGGCAATTTCCGGCCTGGCCTTGGTCAACACCGAAAGCAGGGTACTTTTACCGACGTTCGGTAAACCGATCAAGCCGACATCGGCTAACAATTTCAACTCTAGCTTAATTCTTTTTACCTCACCCGGCGTCCCCGGTTCGGCTATTTTCGGTGTCGTCTCCAGCGAACTCTTAAAAGCCGCGTTCCCTCGACCGCCCTTTCCCCCCTGGGCTACTCTCACCCTCTGCCCTGATTCATGCAAATCCGCTAACTCCTCCCCCTTCACGGCCGTCTGTGCCTCAATCTTGATTCTTGATTCTTGATTCTTGATTCTAACCTGCGTGCCTACCGGCACCTTAATCACCAAATCTTCAGCGTTTTTGCCGTGTTTGTCCCGTGGTAAACCCCTGCCCCCGGCCTTGGCCTCAAATCTATCCTTACCGGAAAAAAACCTCAAAGTATTAAAGTTGTTATCCGCCTCTAACCAGATCGACCCACCCTGGCCGCCATCGCCACCGTCCGGTCCACCTTTGCGTACTTGCCGATCCCGGTGAAAGGATATCGCTCCGACTCCACCCCGACCGGCTCTGACTTCAAACTCCGCCACATCGATCAGGTTTTGCTTCATGTGTCCAGTCACTACTTTAGAAAATTCAAGGGATTTTGCAAGACGCCGCCAGCTCTAATCTCAAAATGTAGATGGACGCCGGTACTTCTCCCGGTCGAACCCATCTGACCAATAACGTCGCCCCGATTAATTGTCTGACCGGACACGACCGACACTTTACTCATATGACCATACAGCGTCTGGTAGCCGTTGCCATGATCAATCATCACTCGGTTGCCGTAACCATAGTTATCCGCCCAACCGGCGACGGTCACCCGACCGCTGTCGGCCGCCAAAATCGACCCACCAGCCTTGTTCGAAATATCAATCGCTTTATGATAGAACCGATAATTCTGGGAAATCCCACCCGACGCCGGCCAGACAAAACTCCCTAATGCTGACACTACCCCGGCATCCGGTGTCAGAATCTTCGCCAGCGACGACTGCGGCGATACCGGCACCACCTCGGGCATAACGCCGTCCGGCACCATCAAGACTTGACCGACAGCCAAGGCAAAAGTCTCATCATTGGTGAAAGTGTTAAAGGGGTAGTCCACCATTCCCTGAGGATTAGTCTCATATTTCTTGGCAATCGAGTACACCGTCTCACCCTTTTTGACTTTATGAATCACCCCATCCACCGGCGGAATCTTTAAATTCTGCTCCGCTCGAATGGCTACCTTCTCGTTGTCCAATCCGTTCGCCCACAAAATGGTATCAATGCTTAAATTAAACTTTTCGGCAATTTGGGATAACGTCTCACCTTCCTGCACCGAGTAATCCAAAATTTCGCCGCCTCGGTATTCTAAGACTCCTTCACCCGATTGGGTGGTCATGCCCATCCCGTACATTTCCTCGGTACTCATGCCCAAAATCTGAGACCGAGGCAAGTCACTCTGAGAAATCGCATCTTCCTGAGCCCGGATAATGACCGGCCCCACCGTCACCCCGAAAAATAACAACCCCACCATGCCGGCGTGGACCACCGGCCGGGCGTATTTACCCCGACGCTGATACAAGACATCGACTACTACCCCTTTACCCAACTCAAAATGTCGGTACCAGCGGTAGGTTTTACGATACAGGTAACTCCACCAGAAGTCCCAAAATTCCTGAAACTCGTCAACAAACTTCGGCCGTTTCATCGTCAATCTTATGGCAACTCTTCATCCTAGCAGACTACTCGGTTAAACACAACTCCGCCCCAACGACTACTATTACCCGTTCTTGAGAGTCGCTAAAAAGTCTTTATTCGACTTGGTCTTACGCAGCCGTTCGATCAACACCTCGGTCCGTTCTTCTTCGTTGAGCATGTCAAACATCCGGTGCATGAGGACTATTGATTGATAGGTGGTCGAATCGAATAACAGGTCATCCCGGCGCGTCCCCGATTTCTGCACCTCAATTGACGGAAACACCCGTCGATTGGCCAGTTTCCGCGACAAGTGCAGTTCTTGGTTACCGGTGCCCTTAAATTCCTCATAAATCAAATCATCCATCCGCGAGCCGGTCTCTACCAAAGCCGTACCCACAATCGTCAACGAGCCACCGACCTCAAAATTACGGGCAGCTCCAAAGAAACGTTTCGGTGGGTACAAAGCTGCCGGGTCAAAACCGCCGGACAGCGTCCGTCCCGAGGTCGGAATGGCTAAGTTATACGCCCGGGCTAACCTGGTAATTGAATCCATTAAGATGACTACTTCTCCACCCATTTCCACTAGGCGTTTAGCTCGTTCCAAAGCCAGCTCGGCGATCCTGGTTTGGTCTTGCGGAGGCTCATCGAAATTGGAGGCTGCCACTTCACCCTTGCTACCGGTCACTGCCATAATATGCCTGGATATATCGGTTACTTCTTCCGGTCTCTCCCCGATTAACACGGCCATCAAATGACATTCCGGATGGTTCTTGGCCACTCCCGTGGCAATATCCTTTAAAACTGTTGTTTTGCCGGCTTTAGGAGGGGACACCACCATTGCCCGCTGCCCTTTACCGATTGGCGCCACCAGATCAATAATCCGATTGGACATGGGTTCGGTTCCCAACTCCAAATTTAACCGCTCATTCGGATAGACCGGGGTTAGTCTGGTGAAATCAGGCCTTTTAGCCGCTTCTTCCACACTTTTACCATTAATGGAATCGACTCTGAGTAAACCCCAATAACGTTCGTTTTCTTTGGGGCGTCTGGCCGGTCCCTCCACCAAATCCCCCGGCCTTAGCCGGAATCGCCTTACTTGCGAACCCGAAATATAAGCGTCTTTATCGTTAGTCCGGTAATCACCCCTTAACACTCCTGAACCGTCCTGCCTTAAATCCAACATGCCTTTGATCGTCTCGGTCGGTAAACCGGCATCGGGAATGATCCGCCCATCAACCTGGCCATCAAAATGTTCCATCGGCCGGTCGTCATAGGTTACCCCCCGTCGCTGGGCTGCCCGCATTTTGGTGATGTTGACCACCCGCGGCCGGGGCCGATAGCCTTCATCCGGCAGTGGAGCTGGTGACAAATCTGAATAACTCGCTTGGCTCATTTTAGCCCGAACCATAATCGCCTCCTCGAGGAAAAATTAATATCTGCCACATCCAAAAAAGTCATTTCTTAACCTGAAAGTTTAACGGGAAACCTTGCTTCAGAAAGCTACGCTATTATCCTCGACTAAACTCTCCCTGTCAAGTCGGCTAAATTTTATTCTCCCTTGACGACCGTCTGCCACGCTTGGGAGTTGACGCTGGTGTTCAGTCCCATACTGCCAATCACGGCGATCATTACCCCAATCAATAAAGCCAATATGGCTGCTTGCAAGGCAAACTGAAAATTCCGTTCCGACCCCATCTTCACTTTTCTCGACCGTTTCTTCGCCATAAATCACTATCTAAGAGTATATTCAGGCAGGTGATCGCTTGTCAATTCTAGTAGACATTTTCATAGTGAGTCAGACGCTCTAACTCCCCGCTTGCCTCCAACACCACCGCCACCACGTCAATCCGGCACGGTACATCTTTCCCCTCCAAATACCTCATTGCCATTTGTTGCACCTTCCCCAGTTTCCCCTGCCCCACCATCTCCTCCGGTGTGCCTAAGTTTGTCCCGGTTTTAGCTTTTACTTCCACAAACACCAAGGTTTTACCGTCTTGAGCGATAATATCTATTTCCCCAAACTTATTCCCCCAATTCTGTTCCAGGATTTTGTACCCTTTCTCCCGCAACACCGCCACAGCCAAAGCTTCCGCCTTTTTTCCCGTCTGCCGATTAAATTGCTTCATAAAATCATATCGTGCAGGGCTGTCAAAGCGAACGCGCGCAGCCGGAGCCCGCCGTTACGGCAGGGAGTTCGAGCACGTGAGTCTGACAGCCCGAACGATGACTAGGCAATTTGTTTATACTGCAGTGCCTCGGCCATATGCTGCGGCAAAATCTCTTTGACCGCCGTTAAATCAGCGATCGTCCGAGCCACTTTGATCAAGCGAAAATAGCTTCTGGCCGAAAAATCGTACTTCTCCACTGCCATCTTCAACAAATTTTCCGCCTCGGGCGTCAGTTCAGCCAACTGCTTGACCTCTCGATTATGCATCTGTGAGTTAGTATAGATCTTCAAACCCTTAAACCGTTTCGTCTGAATCTCCCTAGCTTTCATCACCATCACTTTCGCCTCCTGAGAATTTACTCTGTTTCCTGTTTCCGGCTCATTGTTTACTGCTAGCTTCTCCACCTCCACCGCGGCCACTTGCACCGTCAAATCAATCCGGTCCAAGATCGGCCCACTGATCCGGTGGCGATACTTGGCAATCATCTTATCCGTGCAGGTGCATGGCCGTCGCGGATGACCCAGGTACCCGCAAGGACAAGGATTGATAGCCGCCAGCAGCGTAAAACTGGCCGGATACTTGACGTGACCCGATACCCGGACAATCTCAATCACTCCGTCTTCCATTGGCTGGCGCAAAGCTTCCAACACCGACCGGGGAAACTCCGGCATTTCGTCCAGGAACAATACCCCCAAATGGGCCAGCGACACCTCACCAGGCAGGGGATTAGTGCCTCCGCCGATCAAACCCGCCGCTGAAACGCCGTGATGGGGCGAACGAAACGGGCGTTTCTGGACTACCGCCTCCCCAGCCGTCAATAAACCGGCAATCGAATAAACCCGGGTCACTTCCAAAGCTTCTTGAGGCGTCAATGGAGGTAGGATGCCCGGTAAAGCCCTGGCCAGCATCGTCTTACCTGTCCCTGGCGGCCCCCACATCAGTAAGTTGTGTCCTCCCGCTGCGGCAATGATTAACGCCCGCTTCGCCTGCTCCTGTCCGGCAATATCTCTCAAATCAAACTCCGGCTGGACTTGCTCCAAACTGGTTTCAATCGGCGTGTGCAGTAACGGCGTAATCGGCTTAACTTGGGTCAAATGCACCATTAACTCCGTCATCCGTTCCACCGGGATCACCTTGATTCCAGGCACGACTTTGGCTTCTTGAGCCGATTCTGCCGGTACCAGAATTAACGACCCCCGCCTTTTCTGGGCAAACAAGGCCAATAACAGAATCCCCCGCGTCGGCCGCAAACTCCCGTCCAATGATAGTTCGCCATAAAACCAACATTTCGTTAAATCCGTGTTTTTTATCTCTACCAACCCCCCAGCCACCAACACGCCTACCGCCATGGGTAAATCGTAAGCCGCCCCGTCTTTGGGCAAATCGGCCGGTGCCAGATTAACCGTAATTTTCTTATTGGGGAAGGGGAAACCCGAATTGACTAAAGCCGTCTTCACCCGCTCTCGCGCTTCGCCCACCGCTTTACTGGGAAGACCCACAATGGTAAATCCGGGAAAGCCCTTCTCGGCCACGTCCACTTCCACCGTCACCGGCACCGTCTCCAATCCCAAATTCGCAATTGATTGAATTTTAGTCAGCATTTTGCCTCCAAACATACTCGTGCAGGCATCCAAGCATTTGCGCGCGCAATCATGCCCCCCGAAGCCTGCCGAGAAGATCTCGACATGGCGAGGGAGCGCGTGAGCACGCAAAATACTGATGCCGAACAATAATATTTAAGAGGCATAATACTTCCCTTCTCTCTCCACCACTTCTCCCTTCAAAGCTAATAGCGACAACTGTGCTCCCACCTCCGCCACCGGCTGTTTGAGTACCCGTGCCAACTCACTTGCAGTCATCGCTTCCTCACGTACCTTTAAGATCAACGGATCCTTAGTCTGGCTCAACTGCGGTTGATACGAGTGATCCAGCCACATTTCTGCCTGGCCGGTGGCGATCAACTGGTTAGTGCCCTGACTCACTTGACTATTTATCGGCCCGGGCACTGCCCACAATTTCCGCCCCAATTTTTCCGCCCAGGCCGCCGTGATCAGCGACCCGCTTTTCAAAGCTGCCTCCACCACGATTACTTCTTTTGATAAGGCCGTCACGATCCGGTTTCTTAAAGGAAAAGTCCACAGCATCGCTCTTTGTTCCTCCCACTCTGACAGCACCGAGCCTCCGGCTTTGATAATATCCCTGGCGAGTTGCTCGTCGCTAGCCTCAAGTCTCTCTTTGATTCCCCAACCCAAGACGGCGATGGTCTTACCACCCGATGCCAACGCGACCCGGTGGGCATATTGGTCCACCCCATACATAAACCCGGAAATAATCGTTTTCCCCTCTAAAGCCAGCTTAGGTACGATCAGCTCGATTACCCGCCGGCCGTACTGGCTCATTCGTCTTGAACCCACTATCGCTACGCCATGGTCAAAAAGAGTTTTGCGCCACCGTCCCCGGTAATACAATTCCTCCGGTTTTTGGGCCAAATCCAACAAACCTTTCAACTCCGCCCGCTCCCGCCACTTATCCAGTCTTTTGTACTCCATGCTTTAAAGATAACACTCCCAGCCCTCCTATGACCAAGACCAATAATCTTTCCTTACCTAGAACATTTCCCGCTATAATATCCCCATGAAATCATTTCTCACTAAATATTGGGCTTTACTCGTCCTAGGTTTAACCCCCATTATTATCACCGTCACCACCCTTACTCCCACCCAATACTTTGCGGGCTGGGACAACTTCACCACCTACTTTAATCTTAAATCCAATCTTTTCCGCACCTTTTTTGCTACTTGGCGAGCTTACCGTGGTCTAGGTGTCGCCAGTGATACTGAAGTAGTCGATCTCTCCCGCCAACTATTCTATCTCATTCTTTCCTTCATTCCCCTAAACCTTATCGATCAAATCTATACCCTCTTAACCCTTGCTCTTGGGGTATTCGGTGTCTATTTCCTCACCCATAGTCTTATCCCCACCAAAAAACCTTCTTTTGGGAATTCCTTCGCTGCTCTGATTGCTAGTTTCTTCTATTTCCTAAATCTCAACACTTTGGCTGTTTACTACTACCCTATGCCGATGTATATCGCCCGTTTCGCCTGGTTTCCTTGGGTGCTTTACAGCTTTATCCGCTACATCCGCCACCCTAAACCTAAAAACTTGCTCCTCGTCGCAATCGTTTGTTTTCTGGCTTCCAGCGCTTACCTTACCGCTACCGTCTTTTTCACTTTACTTATCCCGTTAGTCTTTATTCTTCTTTGCTATCATCCTCCTGATAAAACCGCCCTAAAATTGATTTCAGTTTTTCTTTGCATCAACGCCTTCTGGCTTTTGCCCTTCACTGACTATGCCGTCAGGAAATCCGCTTTAATCCCCCAAGCTACCATTCTTACTCAAGTTAATGAAAGCCAATTCAATCAAGCCCCCAATCATTTTAATTGGTCTAAATTATTATCCTTATACCCTAGCTTTTTCTACATCGACTCCGCCAAAGATCTAGATTCCCAAACCTCTATTTCACTCTATCCTAATCAAGACCAATTCAATCCCGCTACCCACCCATTTTTACTCTTATTTGTTAGCTTAGGTTTAATTGGCAGCCTCCTCATTCTCATCAAAAAACCTCACCTTACCCATATCTGGATCCCGGCAACTTTAATTACCAGCCTCTTCCTTTTACGTCAGAATTACCCCCCCTTAAACCAGCTTTATGCCTGGCTCAGTACCTATATACCCTATTTCAATGTGGTTTTCCGCTTTGGTGACGCTAAATTTAACAATTTAATAGCTCTAACCGCTAGTTTAGCCATCGGCATTTTAATATATTATTGCCTCACCGCTTTTCCTAAATCCAAGACCGCTAGATTAACTATCATTTCCATTTTTCCCATCATCTTGATACTCACTCTCAAACAATACCTCACCTTTTTGACCGGCAATTTTATCAGCTCCTTGTCAAAGGTTAGTTTCCCTAAAGCGTATCAAGATATTGCCGCCATCATTAATCAAAACCCTGACCAAGCCCGGGTTTTACACCTCCCTAACGATTCTCTATCGTACTTCAAAAGCCATCGTTGGGGTTATTTTGGTTCCACTTTCATGGCTTTCAAACTCAACCAACCTTTATTCGACCAGGCTTTCGCCCCAGCCAGCCCGGAAAACGACCAAATTGACCAACAAATCCAAAGATTAGCCCACAACAGCGCTAACCTCAAGAATCTAAACGACTTCACCGATAAACTCCGAGAATTGCAAACCCTTTTATCGCTCACCAACACCCGTTATCTTATCCATGACCAAACTGTTGGTCGGCATAACCTGGAAGAAAATGTCACTTATTGGGGTGAATTTCATGAAGAAGACTATACCGCCCTGATCCAAGCAGCGATCCAGGCAGGCATTATTAGTCCCGTCAAAACCTATACCTTACCTATTAATTCACCCGCCAACACCATCACCCTTTATCAAACCGTTTTTCCTGGCCTTAAGACCCAAACCTTAAGTTCAGCCGAACTGCTTAACCCTCACCAAGAACAAGTAGTTACTTTAAGCTTAACCAGTCCCCTAACTTACTACCAATCATCGGCCTTATCCGGTACCCTCTTTCCCTTTTATCTTCAAAGCCCGGTTTATACCCCGTCAAACAACATCCTCAACGCCTCTCTCTCACCACCTATCCCCCCGGGACAAATCACTACTACCCCTGCCGTCAATGACACTCACAATTACCAGATTTACCTCTCCGCTACTGATCAAGACCTGCTTATTTCTGTTAATTTCGTCCCTTATCCCTTTAAAACCAATGCCTCCCCGTCAATCTGGCAAGCCAGTCTTCCCTTAAATTCTCTCCCCCCTCTTGTGCCTCAAACTCTAGATAGTTACGCCGCCGATTGGCACATTTTGCCCTATACCAATATTAGCCAACTCCGTCTCAGTTTGGGTGAAACCGTCATCCCTCTGCCTTACCCCTTACCTCAAACCCCTACTTACTTAACCACGATTACCTCTTCTCAAAATCCGCTGACTCTCACCCTGCTCGAACCGGAATCAACCCAAAGCCTCAACCCCACCCAATTCACCTATACCGACAAGCCTAATTGTTATCAAGACGCTCTTGAAGGTTACGCCCACAACCTAACTACTTCAGCCACAGACGTAAGTCTCACCACCTCCAAAGGGACTACTTGCCTTACCGCTCCGCTTACATCCACCAACGAAGCGACTCCTTATTACGAAATCAATTTCACCTACCAACTTCAGACTACCGACTTAACCCCCAAACCGGTTATTGATAGCCCTAACCCCAATCATCAACAAATACTTGAATCTGTTTCCACCTTACCATCTGCCAACTACTTTACCGGCTGCTTGATCCACCCCGAATCTAATCACTGTCTTAACAATCACCATACCTTTAACTCCCAAGGGAAAAATCTTACCCTACCCACCTCCCGCACTACCACCGCCCCGCCCCAACTGTTTATTACTCTACCCACGATTAACCAGCAAACCGCTAAATTAACCATTACTAATCCAGTTTTCACCACCTACCGCCCACTTTCAAATACCCCGCTTAACCTAAACACCTCATACCCCACTGCTCAAACAGATAACCTTGATTCTATCAATCTCCCTTACTCCCTGTCCCCTGAAAGCTATTATTTTAATCCCGATATTGACGCCTTGAGGGTCTATTACTCACCCTGTCTTGAGCCTGATAGTTACCACACGGCTAAAGTCACCGCCAATAACCAACTCCTCCTTTATCACCACAATTGCTCAGTGGGGGCTTATACCATCCTGCCTTATAATTCCGACCACTTCTACCTCTGGCAAACTGATTACCAGCTTCACTCCGGCAAATTCCCAACCTTCGAATTGATAGGGGATTATCAATACCTCAACCAATACTTGTCTTTAAGCCAAGGTTATCCTCAGAATCCGGGATACCGGTCTACCTCCACCTATATCTATCCTTATCCTGGCATTAACGATCAAAATAGCCGCCAATATACCATCAGTGAAAACTCAAAAAACCAAGGTATCATCACCATCGGCGACGTCAACCTGATGCAATTACCCACTGCCTGGCAAAACCTGACCATTACGCCAAACACCATTGGTCCCAACCAGTTCGACCCAAATACTCAAGTTATCCAAACTCAATCTTTATTACCATCTTTATGGAAAATAGACCTGCAAACCACTAGCCGAGAACCCGCTAATCTTTCTACCTTCCTCCACTTTTCCCAAGCCTATGATGATCAATGGCACCTCTACCAAACTCACCATCCCCTATTCGCTCTCCTAGGCATCGGCCAGGTCGACGCCGATCATGTCAAAGTGAACGGTCTCACCAATGGCTGGATTTTCAACCCCTCTGCCAATAACCCCAAATCCACCACTTACTATGCTCTATATACTCCCGAAAGATTAGCCATCTTAGGCTGGCTACTCACTCTCGGTACCTTCCTTATTATTATTTTGCCCAAGCTAAAGCGTACGAAAACTTCTCCCAAACCTGCCACAAAGACAAACTAAATTGGCGTTTCTTCCATAATTTACGCATTAACCGGTACACAAACCAATTAAACCGGGGCGGAAAGACTAACCCGGCTGCATATTCAGCCGCCCAAAACGCATACTCACCCAATGACGGTTTGCGAATATTAATAGCCGCCCACTGGTGCACTTCCCAGGTTTTCTTCATCTGCAGTCTGTGGCTCATAATCGACCCGGCTTTGTTATGCCATCTCACCCGGGTTAATACTTGGGGGATATTGGCCAATTTCCCCAATTTCCCGAGCATGTACCACATATGCACATCATCCGCCGGCCACATCACTTGACTATAACCATTAGTTTTCAAAAAAGCCGATTCACGATACATGACGGCGGGATCTGCAAACGGAGACAAGGTCATCCAAATCGCTTTTAACGCTTTATCATCAAGTGGAAACTTGACCATATCAAAGTGTTTATTTGTAGCCGTAAACAACTCTATATAACTCCCTACCACTACATGCTCGGGATGGTTTTCCAAGAAAGCGACTTGCTTTTCCAAACGACCCTTAACCATCAAGTCATCCTGATTAATCCGGGCAATATACTCACCTTTCGCTACCTTAATCCCCTCATTCAAACACCGGGTCATTCCCTTATTCTTGTTAAAATTTACAATACTGACTTGACCGTGATATTGCGCTGCCAAACTGCAGCAGCGCTTTTTACTGCCATCGGTACTGCCATCATCTACCAAAATCGCTTCCACCGGTAAATTGGTGCTCTCAAAAACCGAATGCACTGTTTCTTCAAGGTACTGGGCTCCGTTAAAAACCGGGATCAAGACACTAACTAAGGGTTTTTCCATAAATACCCCTTATCTTTCAAGCACTGACGGTAAACATCTTCTACGGGTGTCGTTACCGTTCCATCTTTAACTGCCCGGGTGTAACTAACGCTTTGGGCACAAGTCTCATAAGCCCGGTTTCTGATTTCTTGTTCTCGCATGGTTAAATAATCCTGAGCCAGTACCCAAATCACCACCAAAAAAACCGCCATGATCAAGGCGGTTATGGTTAAAGTGATGTATTTTACGGTATTCATACTTGTCTGTCTTTGAACTCACAAACTTTTAATTCGTCATTCCGGTAAAGGCATTAGCCTTATCCGGAATCTATAGAAATAAGTTTTTGAGCTCAAAACAAACAGGCATGCAAGAGCAAAAGATATCCAAAAATCGGATAAATTTTAGCTCAGAGCAGCAATGCATGTTTGTTCGACCTATTGGTCTTATGTATCCGGAGGGATGGGTTGATTTGCTTAGTCGGCAAAGACGTTAGCAAACAATTGCCATCTCTGATCCCCAGAATTGTTTTTTCAAAAGCCAGATCCCGTTGGCTCTTGAGTTGGATTGACCTCTCCGGGTTGAGGTTGGCGGCCATCTTACTGGCAAGCCTTGACAGCGCGACCGCCGTTGGGAGCCACCACTTCCGCGGTAACAAACCATACGAAGCCGCTGCTGCCGACCATGGTGACACCGCTGGGAATAGCGGTCGAGGGGAAGGTGCCCAGAAAGTAGTACCCTGCCGGCACTTTACCGCCCTCAGCGATCGGCATCCCATAGGCATAGCCTGTGGACTCGAAGAAAGCATTGAATGCCACCGGGTCGCTTGCCGAACCAATGCCGGACATAGTCGCCATGCTAGCGCAGCCGCTCTGGGTGGTGACCTTAGGGGTCTCGCCGCCACAGATATTGGCAAAACGGCCACCGCCGTTGGGTAGCAGGATCTTATATGCCACGGTCGTGGTGTAAATCCCCCAACCACCCTGAGTGCGAACTGCCTTGACGCCGGCCGGCAAGGTCTTGATATTGTCGAAGAGGTCGGTCCAGAAGGCCGACCCGGCGGGAACGGTGAATCCGTTCGTCGACTCCACCATCTCCTGGGTCCATGCTCCGCCGATCTTTGAATTCAAGTTGAAGTCGCGGTCCAACTCCGAAAGCAGTTCGCTCACGGTTTTGGTGCTATTCACCTTGGCCTCGAAATCAGCTGCCGCAATGCAGGTGTTGCCAGTAGGGGCGTTCGCAGGCGCTTCAGTCACAGAAGGGGCCGGGGGGGCAACTGGAGCTTGGGTGGTCACGGGCTGAGCCGGGGCGGGGTTGGCAGGGCTGCCAACGCAGGCCGAAATGACCAGACTAAACAGGACAATCAGGTACAGGGGGTAATACTGGTTTTTCTTCACGTCAGACTCTCCTTATTTCATCTTGATCCACTCATAGACTTCGACGACGAGGTCGATAGTCACGATTACGCCGATAGTGCGCAGGATGTTCTCCAAGGTCATCCCCACTGGGAAAAAGATCAGCACCAGGGACAAGCCATTGAGAAACACTGAGATGCTGCGCGCGGCGCCATCCCACCTCGACCGTTTCGGGTCTACATTCGGTGGGGTCAGAAAGAGTTTCGCCACCTCGGCAACGAGATCAATCGCGATGATTGCACCGGCCACTCTCAGGACATGGATCGTTTCCACACCGGTGCTTACGCCGACGATGACAAGGACAATAACGTTGAGAACCATACTCAACGCCTGTCCACTGTGCAACAACTTCAGCTTCCATTCATTCGACATTGTTTTACCTCCGTTGAAAAAAATTGACTTTCAGGCTGCGCCCACTCTAAAACCTAACAAACTTAAGTCCCAGAGTGGGCGAGCCCAAAAAATTAGGAGGAATTTGTCAAACAAACATATTGTGCTCTATCCATACATAGCACTTTCGTGCGATGTAGGACTTGCATGCCTTGTTAAAGTGCCCTATGAAAAGCGCAGGGTAAACCCTTTTCGGGCTACCATGAGTAAGACAGCTATTGTCCTACCCGGCTTATCAAAGGGTGTCTCAAGCATTTCTGCCCGAAACACAACTATTTTCTGCTAGTCAAACAAGCTAATGCTTGGTAGCAGATAGATGCTACTTTTACTAAAGAAACATCTACCTGCCAGCAATTCACTTTGTTATACTTTTTAATGTCGTGGGCCTGCCGGGTTGGGAGATCAGCCTGTCAAGCTCGATCTCGGGGGCTCAACTCCCCCCAGGTCCACGACTCCTATAAAGTCGTTGACATTTATCAGCTGTCGTGTCATACTAAGCAAGCTTGACAGGCTGAATCTTCTGCTCGGCGAGATCGCTAAGTGAAGCCACTTTAACCGGTGGCTTTTTTATTGTTATTTACTTGTTAATTAAGTTATTAAGTGGTTATTTCCCAAATTCTTGAGGAAAAATCATCTAATAACTTTTGATCTATTTTGTTGCCTTGCCTCTGCAAAACACTGGTGTTGTAATGATCGCCCTTACAAATTAGCGTTGGGAGGTATTTATGGGCTTAACGATTCAATGCGATCTATGCAACCAAGAAGTTACCAATAGTAAATACATTTCGGTTAATGCCCCTTCAAAATTTGTCCGTGGCTACTATTGTGAAAAGTGTTGGTTAGGCCAAAAAAACTGGCCACGAATCCACGGGCTTAGAAAGAAAGCTTCCTAGTTATTTAATTTTCAAGGTGCAATTGCTGTCGTATTGGCAGAAAGTCGGTTAGAGGTCTGCCCGTAGCCTCTAACCAACTTCCCGCCAACTAGACTTCACACTTATTGACTTGTTAATTCATTATTTTTAATTCCCTATTCGTTATTCTTGTTCTAAGCTTGCCAAGTACCTCCCCTCTGGTTTCTGGGGTGACCCGGTTGGGGCAATTAAAGTAATGGGAAAGGGGATTAATCTAAAAAGTAGACCCGGGCTGTCTTTTTGGCGATTAAAAGGAGAATCAAAGCACTACCGGCGACCATGGCAGAAAGAACCAAAAGATTGTCCCCCAAGCCGGCTTCGACCGTCTTGTGGACCACTTCTTCCTTGGGCTGTTCTTTGGTTTCTTCGCCACCACCTTGGCCATATTGGCCATCAGCTATAACCAAATTCACTCGGCTGGAAAAAATAGCGACTGCTAACGCGATTATTAGGGCGGTTTTTCGCATAGCTAACTTTCTTTTTACAAAAAAGAGTCTCTTATGAGACTCATCATTTATATTCCCGGGGATTCTACTACCCCAGCCCCACATTGTCAATAGCTATAGGATATTATGGCCAGACAGGGTATTCCGTAATAACACCGTTACTATCAGTTGTCGTCACCTTCCCCCAATCACCAAATGGACCTGGGGCGATAAACACCACTTTTAATCTTCCCCTATCTCCTTTGAGCCATTCATCCACACCATACTTAGTCGGCCCATCACCCCTTCCACCTGGGTCACTAGATTGACACGACACCACCGTTTCACCGGCAAATACCTGATTCCCTATTCCAAATCGAGCCGCCATTTCCATCGCTTCTCCAGATGAATAAAAAATCTCATTGACAGATTCACCGTTACCCTCATCTCTGATTTTGACAAACACTCTTTTACCATAACAATACTGTGCTACCCCGGCTAAGGTATCACCAAAACTTAATACATAAGTAAATCCGTCATCTATCGGAGTTGGTTCTGTATTAAAAACTGGTTGATAGGCCTCTAACTCAGTTGCTATTTCGAGAACAACTGCCGGTGCAGCTTGTGTCACCAAAGGTATCGCCTCTGGTGTTAGTCCATCAGCGCACGCCGATAACCATAGGCAAAAAACCACCAGCCAGATTATCCCCCGATGTTTTCTTTCTGGATGCATGTATCGATATTATAAATTTAAGTTCCAGCCAAATCCTATTAGTGTACCTGCCACCCTACACAAACTTCATTGGGGAGATCAGGGACTCCATTGGAATTAAGATCTTCAACCACTACTACCTCATCCATTCTAATCTCACCGCTGCCACCAACAGGTAATACCTCAAATTTACCAGTTTTGAGAATATGATCATCCATACCCTCACAAACTATAGAGGTAGTGGGATCAGGTCCTTCATAAATTGGTCTTTTACTTATATCACCGCCGCAAGCAGAGGTTACAATAGCAATTGCCAGTATTCCAAACCCAACCCATTGACGAAATAGTCTTCTTTCAACTGGATTCATAGATATATCTTGATCAATTATTGCCGGGAAGTATAACCGATAACCAGTATTTGTCAATAGCTATAGGACGTTATATTTCCACTAACCTGGCGTATTTGAAGATTCTCACCGGTGACTCAAGGAACTTGCAGGTGTAAAGGATCAAGTCCGCCTGGTAATCGGTAATTTCCTCCCCCTCTCCTTCCCCATAAACCTTATACCCATACCGCCTCTGGTTCCAGATCACCTCGAGCCGGTCACCGACTTTTAACTTGGGTAAATTAAAAAACGAGTTTTCTCGGCGATACTGATTACTCCAGGCCAAGTAACCAAAGCGGTGGGCGGTTAAGATCGTCGGTTTCCCTCGGTTATACGGGTCACCCATGTCTGGTACTCGCCACACCCCTTGTCTTAAAGCCGCTTCATATTGATCACTTGGTTGCTCGATCAATGGTGTTGCCACTCCCAGGCTGGCAATTTCTAACCGGTTTTCCTTGGGTGAACTTGAGTTCACCTCTGGTTGATAAGCTGTCTCCGCCTGGAATTCAGCCACCGCCACTTCCCTGGTGACCGGTCGCTTCAGGACCTGAGCTAAAACCTGGCTGGTTGAAGGCTGCAGTCGATACCAGACCAGCCAGACTACCGGAATCCCGGCCATAGTCAAGGCTCCACTTATCAAGATCAGGCCAAAAACCAGAAAAATGATTGATATGGTCGACGGTCGGGCTAACCAGATGACCCCTTGTCTCCGCTTACCGACGCGAACGCTCCCTTTGACGACCCGCTGTTTCTTCATTCCTTAATTGTACTAAAAAAACCTGCTGAGATAGAGGGTGGTGCGCCTGCCCTACACACCACCCCCAGTCTCAACAGGTCATTCCGCTTGGCAAAGAGTTTGATATATCAAGCTCTTTACTTATGTATTTTTAGTAACAAAAACCCTACTAGCACACCTAGTCTCTTGACTGCTAACTATAACCTTGCTATCTTGATGCCTTAGATCACGCGTTTCCTGTCCAAACGCCGATCATTCTTATAAAAAGCATCGCTATACGTGGGCCTCGAACCAGCGGTAGTGATGCTTTTTCTTTACTTCCAGGCGGTTACCAGTGGTTGATTCAAGCGTAACATCACCTGTAATTGTCTTAAATAAAACTTCTGCCGCTGTTCTCCGTTCATCCAGTAAGATAAAACTTGTTCTCTGGTTTTTGACGGCTTGGCTTTCCGGTTGATTAAAGCGAATTGACGCGGCATTTCCCTGTTTCTCACTCGACTAATTTGTTAACGTATTTTGATCGTAACACAGCTTGTCAACCGTTTCAATCCCATAAAAAAGAGAATCCGTCATCATCTATACCCTATAACATTAAATTGGTTTAAACTCCAGATCAAATCTTTAAAATAATCTCATTGTGGAAAACTATAAATGTCTGTGCACAACCGGTGCTTTACTTCAACCAGAGTTTGACCGCCGCCGGCAACCTGGCTGCCGTTTCCGAACTTAAAATCTGCGCGTAACCTAATTTCTTGGCTTCTTTAATCCGTCTGGCCTGTTCCCGTACCCGTCTTATCTCTCCCAGTAATCCAACCTCGCCGATCATGGCAGCCTTAAGCGGTAATGCCCTATTTAAATAACTGGAGGCGATGGCCATGGCGATACCCAGATCAGCCCCTGGCTCACCGATCTTAACGCCCCCGGCCACACTGACAAATAAATCATAATTCGATAAGGGTAAGCGGCAGTGCTTCTCGACTATGGCCGCCAAGAGTTGCACCTTGGCCAAGGGTATGCCCTGAGCCACTCGCCTGGGGACCGGTAAAAAACTTTTCACCGCCAATGCCTGGACTTCTACCAAGACCGGCCTGGTACCCTCCAGTAAAACCACCACCGCGCTGCCAGGCATACCCGCCTGGGATTCTTCCAGAAAGGCACCTGAGGGGTTGGTGACCTCCACTAAACCGGTATCTTCCATGGCAAACACACCCACCTCATCGGTGGCTCCAAACCGGTTTTTCAGGGTCCTTAAGATCCTAAAACGACCGATGCGCTCACCTGTTAACTCCACTACCACATCCACCATATGCTCCAGGACTTTAGGCCCGGCCACCGTCCCTTCCTTAGTCACATGCCCCACCAAAAAGACACTGATCCCTTCATCTTTCGCCAGGCGCATTAGCCTGGACGCGCACTCCCGCACTTGACCGACACTACCGGCCATCCCCATTAAATCGTCCGAAGTTAGCGTTTGTACCGAATCCACCACCATCAACCCTGGTTTTTCCCGCCTGGCTGTCTCGACAATTAAGTCCACATCCGTCTCGGATAGTAATCCCAGGTTTTTAGCCTGGCCTAGTCGCTTCACCCGTAAGGCGACTTGATCTGGCGATTCCTCCCCACAGACATACAAAACCGGCACCCCTACATTCATCGATAATTGGGTTAATAAGGTTGATTTCCCGATCCCAGGTTCTCCCGCTACCAAGATCACACTCCCCGTTACAATCCCCCCACCTAAAACCCGATCAAATTCATGCATCCCCGTCGCCAACCTTTGCCCCTGTTCCTTCCTTATATTTAACTCCGCAATCTTGACTACTCTGCCGCCAGATGCTCTCTTTCTTGCTTCATGTCTCTTACCTCCTACCTCTTTTATTTCCTCCACCAGGCTATTCCACGCCTTACATTGCCCGCACTGCCCCGCCCATTTGGGATTATCAAAGCCGCACTGCTGACACCGGTAAATTGTTATCAACTTAGTCATCCACGCCCATCATAACACTAAAATGACGTCCAACATACCCACGTAGGGTACCCTCTATACCCCCTATATCCATCGATGTCGAAAACTAATCCCATTCAGCCACACACGTCAATCAATGCTGTGAAGGCTTGGAAATAAAGATGAATGATGAACATTAATCTTTATATTACCTGCTTCATCTCGAACATAACCAAACGTATATACCACCGGGGTTTCCTTCCCATCTGCACCAGAAAAATAATAAACTCCCTGGGCGAAAGCCTGATTCCCCTCAATGACTTGGTTGTTTTCAAATCTTACTTTCTGCCATTGGTTTAGCGCAAAACCATGATCTTCAGGGTATTTCTGATTTCCACCAATAAAATAGGCCACCGCTGATTCAGCTGTATCTCTAAATGGAACCTCCACTGTCATCGTGGGTTTAAACAGAACTGGCCCAATATCGTACCCATACAATCCATTCACATGATCCCAAGCTGCCCGCTCACACTCTTCCCGTTTATCCAAAGTTTTACCAATTGCCACCACCCCATCACCCCATTGCCGCTGCACCGCCCCAATCTCTTCGCGAGTGATAATTTCACTACTCACATTGCCTCCTTCAACTGATGAATATTGTGCGCCCTCAACCCCTCCCCCACCCCGCTCAGCGTGGTTAAGGTTCGCTTAGCGGACCCACCATCCCCTGGATTGCCGCTAGGTACTCGCGCATTTCTGCCTCGACTTTTTGCCAATCACCGTTAGCTTCGCGGATAGCATTAAAAATAAGGTCCATATCGATTAGAAGCTGGTCATCATTGACAATCATTCTTTGTTTCGCCATAAATCTCCTACTTTCGCAACTAGTGGTTAGCGACTTGGGCAAAAACCAGTCGCCAGTTGCTAATCTCTAATCGCTATTTATAAGCAACCGGTACTTCCGTCAGCACCATTCCCAGGCTCATCCGCCGGTGCTCTTGATCTACACTTTCGACGTAAACATCCACCATTTTGTCCACTTTCGGTTCATTCCCTACCGGAATCTTAGAAATATGGATTAGGCCATCAATCCCCGGCTCCAAGGTCACGAAAGCTCCAAACGGTGCGATCCGGGTGACTTTGCCTTTGACTTTGGCTCCTACCGGATATTTCTTAGCCACCGTACTCCAGGGATCCGCCGTTAACTGCTTAACTGACAGATTCAATTTACCGGCCCCCTCATCCACTCCTAGCACCTGCACTTTAACCCGATCTCCCAACTTAAAATAGTCATTTGGGTCATTCACCTTTTCCCAGGAAATCTCGCTGATGTGGACCAAGCCTTCCACTTTACCCACATCCCCCTTCTTGATCGGGATTTCCACCCCCACAAACACCCCAAACGGCATAATCCCCGAAACCACCCCGTCATACTTATCCTTGGCTTTCACAAATTTTAAAGCCTCCGCCTTCTTGGAAATTGCTTCGGCTTCCGAGACGTGCCGCTCCGAAAAAATCAACCGATTCTTCTCTTTATCGACTTCGATCACTTTGACTCTAAACTTCTGGCTTAAAAGTCGATCCATCCGTCCCAAATACTCTTTACCAAATTGCGATGACGGGACAAAACCCCGGATCGAATCGGTGGCCACGATCATTCCCCCTTTGTTGACTTCCAGACCTGAGACTTCAACCGCTTCTCCGGTCTCCATATACTCGGCAAACTGGACCCAGCGTTTATCGACCAAAGCCCGTTTCAAAGATAAGAGAATTTGACCCCGATCATTTTCCGGGGAAACTACGTAAGCTGTGACTTCATCACCAACCGCCAACTCCTTGGCATAATCCCGGGCGGCTTCATATTCCCGATCCACCACCATACCTTCCGTCTTGGCTCCGATATCAATTAGGACCATGCGTTTCGATACATCCGTCACCACTCCCTTAACGGTTTCGCCTGGCTTCGGTGCCTTCAATTCATACCCCGTGCTCGCCAGCAATTCCTCCATAGTCGTTGGTTTAGCCTCTTTCCCTCGTGGCACCGCCGGCACTTTAACTTTTTTCACCACCATGGTTCTCTTCGTCGCTTTTTTCGTTACCGCAATAACTTTTGCTTTATTTGTCTCTTTTCCTTGTTTCTTGTTTCTTGTTTCTTGTTTCTTAACCGTCGCCTCCTTTTTGACTGGCTTCTTCTTAATGACTTTTGTCGCAGGCATACATGATAAAATTCCTTTCTTTGATAGAGTTGTGGACCGCACTCCCACTAATTCCACTAACCATGTCCGGCGTACGTTCCAACACTGCATTCTACCAGGCATCACTGGTTAACTCAAGCCAACCCATCAGCTAAGATATATCTATGACTGACTCACAACTCCACGCTATAGTCAGCTATGTCACTCAACAATTCACCGCCCAAACCAACTCCTCTCACAATCTAGATCATCTTAATCGGGTTTGGCAAAACGCTCACCACCTAGCTCACCTCACTCATCACACCGATCCCCAATGTCTCAGACTCCTTAAAGCCGTCTGTTACCTCCACGATTTGAGTTATGCCACTCCTATACCTCTATTATTCCAATACTTCACCGAAGTCCGTCGGACTAATATCCTGGTGACTCCTCTGCTTCGACAGCTTCAGGTCCCCTCGTCAGATATTGTCCAAATAACTCATGCCATCACTCACCACCCTTGGTCAATTCCCTTTAGGCGCCTCAACCCTCATCAAGACTACCTCACCCAGATCCTTCAAGACGCCGACAGCATCGATTACTTTCACCCTCTCCGCCTCCGCGTTGCCCTTCAATGGACGGCTCAACATTACTTAACCTTTATGCATCCGCTCATCAATTGGTTTGCCAAATCCGGTCAAGATCATATCCGTCTTTTTTTAAATTTACCCCAAGCCGTTGCTTATGCTCAAACACAATATTCTAAAAACTAAATCGGGTCCAGTATATTACCGGTTATTTAATCCCCAAGCCAAGGGGGTACCGCTGATATGTCTCCATGGTTACGCCGATGACAGCCAACAATTTACCCAGCTGGCTCAACTATTGCCCCATCACCCCCTCTATTGCCCCGACTTTCCCATGATCCACGACGATCAACCGGCTACCATTGATTCGTTAACTACCTTTATTACCGGTTTCATTGACGCTCTTGACCTTAACCACTTCACCCTCGTCGGTTTCTCTCTCGGCGGCTTAGTCGCTGTCCACATCGCGCAACACCACCCCCAACTCATCAACCACACTTATCTCCTTAATACCCCTTCACGATTGCTGCTTTCCCCCATCCAAAAAATCTTCATTCCGACCCTGTTACCCATACTTTCCTATAAATCCACATGTTTTTGGCTTTCCCAGCTAATCACTCACCCCTTCCTTCGCCGGCTCATCCACCTCCCACCCTGCTCACCACTTACCAATCTCCACCTCAAACATCACCCCTATGCCTTATTTAAAACTCTGGCACTGCTGCTAGCACACCAGGAGTTATTTAACCCCCACCTCCTCCCTACTCGCACTCTCATGATCTATACTCAAGACGACCTAGTCCTGCCTTATTACCGATATCAATCCCAAATCCAAAGCTTACCCAGACAAGTTTTCATTCTCCCCCAAGGTGGCCATGCTGCCCAATCCACCTACTGGCCCCAAATTGCCGACCTACTAAAAAACCACCCCTCAGGGTGGTTGGTAAAAGGGCAAAGTCCCGGCCATGAGCTATTTTCGCCTGCAGTTGCCCGCATACTATCGTCACCGCTGATGCGTTTCACGACTCTGTTCGGAATGGGAAGAGGTGGGACCACATCGCTCCAATGACCAGGACTTTGCCCTCTCGGCAAAGTTGAAACTGTATCGACGCTATTAGAAGAGCCAGTAAATAAGTAATGCAATAAACTACTCTTTGACCATTAGTACGGGTAGGCTAAATGCCTTACGGCACGTACACCGCCCGCCTATCAACCTGGTAGTCTCCCAGGGGTCTCTCCCCTCCAATGGAGGGCCGGAATCCTAATCTTGGGTGCGGTTTCCCGCTTAGATGCTTTCAGCGGTTATCCGACGGTAATGTAGCTACTCTGCGATGCCCCTGACGGGTACAACAGACACACTAGGGATTACCTCAACCTGGTCCTCTCGTCACATTCTCTTTTGTTACCAAAAGTGTAGACTATACCTTCATCCTCCAGTGGAGGAGCTTGCCGTGTTATGATCCCGCTAAGCGGAACCATCTTCACTCCGGTATCACACCGGAGATCCAGTCGTTACGGGTACGCCAATGGCGTATTCCCTCGGTATTATCCTTTACGACCCTAAGACCATGGTCATAAAAGTAAAGGGTTTCACCGATTTGAGCAAGTGTTACACCATTCCATTACTGGAATGGGCAGCAACTTTTACTGAGGCCGAATTCCCTCAAGATTCCCACGCTGACAGCGGATAGAGGCCGACAAATAATTGTTAATCTCTAAGTCGCCTTAGAGTTCGGACTATATCTTGGAACAAGATATATGCTTTAGCATATATCTAATGTTTCTCTGACGTATAGTCTCTGAGGATTCTATGAGCATGATATTTTCGTTTACCCGTATTCATTGTGTTGGTAATAGAGATTATTTCTTCAACACCTTCTCTTGTAAGATGTTTCTTTTCTAAAACCAACTGAATTACTTGGCAAAACTTTTTAAAGTCTTCCCTTTTTATAATTAATTTTTCATTAAAAAAAGGTATCACTTTTTCTTTAATATCTCTTATGTTTCGGACAACATACGCTAATGATTTATCCGATGAAGTGGCAGAAGCATTATGTTTTATATATCCGCATTCCAATCTATTTTTCAAAGCTTCCAAAACCTCTATTCCTCGAGGATTTTGAGATACTTTAAAGAAATAGATTAATTGCCAACGCGACTTTGTTTCCTTTGATGGAACAAAGCTCACATAAAAACAACCTTCACCCTCAATAAATCCAATTAAATAATCATCCGATATCTGACTCATAGTCTTTCCTGCTGATTGTCTGCACTCAACACATTTTTAGTATAATTCCGAAGATTATCCGAAATCAACTAGTGTGAGATTCTCAGAGTTTCCAGCATATAGTCAGATTTATCTCCGGTACGATACCGGAGGTTGTATATTTATAACAGGCTCGAATTGTTCAAAATCGTCTATCTACAACTGAGACAGTATGACCAAAAAACTTTCGTTTTGCTGTCTCACGACGCTCTGAACCCAGCTCACGTAGCGCTTTAACCGACGAACAGACGGACCCTTGGGAGCTTCTCCACCCCCGGGATGCGCTGAGCCGACATCGAGGTAGCGAACCGCGCCGTCGCTAGGGACGCTTAGGCGCGACTACTCTGTTATCCCCGGGGTAGCTTTTATCCGTTAAGCCCGGTGCCTTCCATAAAGCACACGAGGATCACTATGACCGGCTTTCGCCCCTGCTCGGGTTGTAACCCTCACAGTCAAGCACTCTTCTGCCATTGCACGTTCAAGCCCGATTTCCATCCGGGCTAAGAGTACCTTTGTGCGCTTGCGTTACTCTTTAGCAAGCAACCTCCCCAGTTAAACTACCCACCAAGCAGTGTCCCTCCCGATGTTTGCAATCGGGATAGGTGAGGTTTCTTAATCAAAACGAGCGGTATTACACTGATGTATGCGAAATAAATCCGCACACTCCCGCCTATACTAGACAATTTTGGTTAAAAAACCAGTGCCAAGCTGTAGTAAAGCTCCACAGGGTCTTTTTGTCCAGCTGCCAGTAGGCCGCATCTTCACAGCCATTGCAATTTCGCCGGGTCTTTCCTCAAGACAGTGGCAGAGTGGTTACACCTTTCGTGCAGGTCGCTAATTAAGCGACTAGGGACTTCGCTCAAAAATCAATTTTATTGATTACGTCTTGTTATTTCGTGATCACGCTTTTAATCACTCTCAAGATCGCTCTTGAGTTCGGACTATATCTTGGGACAAGATATATGCTTTAGCATATATCTAAATAATGTCCCCTCTGCGTATAGTCTCTGAGGATTCTAAAAACTTAGGTTTCTTTTGGTTATTAATTTGCCAAGACATTTTTGCCAACCCAATTTAGATGTTGAGTTCTGATGATAGAAAGGGTGAAACACCCTTCACCATCCGTGAAACCCACAATCCAACCTTTCGTTTTTAGTCTTTCCTGCTGATTGTCCGCACTTGGAACATTTTTACCCATCTATGGTAACACGTTACCATAAATATGGTAGTTCAAGATACACGGATTTTCCAGCATATAGCAAAGTTTTACTATGGCAGCGATTATCTACCATAGAACAGTTATAGTTACTGCTGCCGTTCACCGGGGCTTCGATTGAAAGCAGGTACCTTGCGGTAACCACTCTCGCAATTAACCTTCCGGCACTGGGCAGGCCTCAGCCCGTATACTTCCTCTTTCGAGTTTGCACAGACCTGTGTTTTTGTTAAACAGTCCCTCCGCCAACTTTTGCTGTGATCCGGCTTACGCCGGATAGGGCATATTGCGAACGTACGCCCAGCTAATTTGCCGAATTCCTTAAGGAAAGTTCTCCCGCTCGCCTGAGTCTACTCGACTCGTCCACCTGTGTCGGTTATCGGTACGGTTATTTATAGATCTGGTCGCGACCATTTTCTCGTTTCCATGCGTCACTCAACTTCCCCGGTCAAAGACTAGGGTCGTCATCACGGCTCGGTTAAACATCATGACGGATTTTCCAATCACAATTACCTCACCAGCTTTCACCCGGTAACTTCAGCACCAGGCCCAAGTTAGCCTAGAAAGTCCGGCCCCAACTCATAACGATCTACAAACAGGATGGGAATATTAACCCATAATCCATCGGCTACGCCTTTGCGGCCTCACCTTAGGGTCGCCTAACCCTGAGTCGACGAACGTTGCTCAGGAACCCTTGGACATACGGCGAACTGGATTCTCACCAGCTTCTCGCTACTCATTCCACCATTCTCACTTCTTGCCGCTCCACCATGCCTTACAGCACAGCTTCACTGCAACAAGAACGCTCCCCTACCCCGCCCCGCATAAATGCGGAGCAGCCATGTCTTCGGTCCTCTGTTTAAGCCTCGTAAATCTTCGGCGCCACTTCCCTCGGCCAGTGAGCTGTTACGCTTTCTTTCAAGGATGGCTGCTTCTAAGCCGACCTCCTGGGTGTTTTAGGCAAATGACTTCCTTTCCCACTTAACAGAGAGTTAGAGACCTTAGACGATGATCTGGGATGTTTCCCTTTTGCCCGCCAAGCTTAGCCCTGGCGTACTGAGTCCCACGCTGAACCTTACGGTATTCGGAGTTTGATTAGATATCTGCGGTTACCCACAAAATACCCATCCAGTGCTCTACCCCCGTAGGCAATCACGTGAGCCCATACCTAGATATGTTTCGGGGAGAACCAGCTAGCTCCAGACTCGATTGGTATATTGCCGCTATCCACAGCTCATCCAAGCATCTTGCAACATACACTGGTGCGGGCTTCCACCCGCCTTTCGGCGGGCTTCACCCTGGCCATGGATAGATCGTCTGGTTTCGGGTCTAATACTGACTACTATGGTCGCCCTATTCAGGCTCGCTTTCACTCCGCCTCCGTGATGACAATCACTTAAGCTTGCAGTCGGTATTAACTCGGTGGATCATTCTTCAATAGGCACGACATCATCCTGACCTTGCGGCCGGACTCTGTCTGTTTGTTAGCAAGCAGTTTCAGGTACTATTTCACTGGGTCTCTCACCCTTCTTTTCACCTTTCCCTCACGGTACTCGTTCACTATCGGTCATAGTGTGTATTTAGCCTTGGACCATGGTCGGCCCAGCTTCCTCCCGGAGTTTGCCGTCTCCGAAAGTACTTAGGAGTCTTTCTAAGGTTGGTTTGAATTTCGTCTACGGGACTATCACCCTCTTTGGTCAGACGTTCCAGACTATTTGACTATCCTTGCCAATCCTACATTGAAAGTCCTGCAACCCTCAAGGCTTGCGCCTCAAGTTTAGGCTGTTCCCTTTTCGCTCGTCGCTTACTCAGGGAATCTCATTCGATTTCTTTTCCTCCACTTACTGAGATATTTCAGTTCGGTGGCTTACCCCCCCGGTGTAACACCGGGGTCCGCTGGATTACTCCAGCAGGGATTCCTCCATTCGGACACCGCCGGCTCATTGCTTCTTAGCAGCTCCCCGACGACTATCGCGGCTATGTACGTCCTTCTTCGGCACACTATGCCAAGGCATCCACTGCCTGCATTATTAAAGTAGCTTTTTTAAAATTGCATTACAAAAAATAATGGCTCTTCTGATAATGCCTATACAGTTTCGTTAAATTGTTAAGGTGCATCAACACCAAAACCCTATAGTCACTCTCGTCCATCCTCGGGATAACTTCTAATGAGGATTCAGGGACAAGATCGTGCGTTCAAGATGGTTTAAGGTGCCCTAATAGCGACTAGCTACTAGAGACTAGCGACTAGAATTTTCTAGTTGCCAATCTCCAGTTGCGAGTTGCCGCCTTCTGGTGGACCCAGTCGGACTCGAACCGACGACCTTCTCATTGCAAATGAGACGCGCTACCACTGCGCCATGGGCCCTCGGTATTTCGCAGTCTTGGTTTAAGGTGCCTAAAATCAAAAAACCCCTCAGGTGAGGGGTCTCAGCCTGATAAAATATCTATTTATGAAGAAGGTTGTCGTCCCGAGCCTAAGCCAGGGGCATATATGAAGTAGTTTTTATTTTGATGCATAAAAAACAGTTGCGTTTTTAGGCGCTAGCCATCTTACCAAATGCTTCTGGTGCCGTCAATAACCTATAAAATTTTCCTCAGCTCCCCCACTCGGTCAACCACTTTCCAAGCCACCTTTTCCATTTCCGCTTCATAAGCTGGAGTTTTGACCAATACTCCATGACCGGTATATTCCATCACCGCCCGGTCGTTACTGCTGTCCCCCACAAACACCGACTTATCTCGACTTCCCCCTACCCGCTTCAAATATGCTTTAAATTGTCTTAGTTTCTTCCCTGCCTGGTCTAATTCATACTCCATCCCGATTAAATTATCCCCTTCCCAAAGCAATTTCGTGTTGGGAAAACTATCAGCCACACCTAACCGCCTGGCTATTGTCTTCACATACAAATCCACCCCACCCGAAATGATTACCACCCGATAGCCTTTCTTTTGTAAATATTGCACGGTTGGCAAAGAGTCAGGATAAATCTGATGTCGCATAAATAATTTCGTTAAAAAACTCTTGCGGGCGTTACCACTCGCTTGCCACACTCTTATCAAGGCGTCTTGAGCGGCAGTCAAAGACATTTTCCCTTGCTTTAGCGCCTCGTATAACCTGATCAGCTCATCCACCGACGCGCCCATGCCCTTGGTCATCATCTGCCACGAGATCGACGGCGTAAACGTCTCATCTATATCAAATCCCACCACTTCAAAACGTCTAGACTCCTTCATGAAACGAATTATACAACTACCTTCACTCCCGCCTGCCGGTAAAACTTGTCAAAGCTCAATATTCCATCCAGTTTCAATTCTTTTACCGCCACTACATTGGCACAATCAATAAAACTGGTGCCTTTCTTGGTTTGTCGACAAAACAATATCCAACTTAACTTCTCTAGTTTACTCTCAAAATCAATCTGCTCCAAATTTATCGACCCCATCTTATCTACAAATTCAACGGCCTTTTGCTGACCCAATCGATGACTGATGACCGTAACTACCTCAAACAATACCAACTTCAATACCAAAAATTTTACCCCCTCCAATCTTAACAATCTGAAAGTGCTTACTGCCCTCTCATAATTTGGATCTAAAGCCGAAAAAGCCGCAAATAAGGCATCCGAATCAACTAAAACCCTCATACGACATGATTTCGATAATAATCGTCAATATCCTCCACCGCGTTTGTCTTTATCGGCCCCTTATACGCCCCAAAAAAACCTTCCCCAAACTTAATCTTTTTTCCACCTTTTTCCGCCAACACCCAACTCAACCCTTTTCGGATCACGTGAGACATAGGGATATCTTTGAGCCTAGCGTACCGCTTCAACTCGACAAACATCTCATCCGGTAAATATACCTGCATTCTGGTCATACACTATACATCATACACTATACACCCCGTTTGACATATTCACACACACTAGACTAAGTCCAAACACAATTAACCACAAGGAACATTATGACCGAAGATCAAAATAAACAACCATTTTATGACCAAGATGGGCAAATCGCCAATCAGGATACTGCTCAAGAAGTTGCGAATATCGAAAACCTAGGTCAAACCCCCGCTCGCGCTCGTGAAGCCGAACTTAAGCGCCAACACGAAACCAACTTAACCAAAGATGAAGAATTTTACCTTGAAATTATGGCTGGTTTAGTCAAAAAATACCCGCTTGCTTTTACAGAGCGCTTCGATTCACAAGGGAGGAGTTACCTAATACTAAATAATGGTAGTGGTAAATTAAGAGATACCCTCATCATCTCCCAAGAAGGCGCTATCGTCACTTCAAGCAGACCACATTGGATAAGGGATTATGACCTAACTCCAATTCTTAGTTGTAAAACCAACTTCGACACGACGATCAAGCCTATCGCTGGATTAAAAGACGCAAACCTTTTGAGAGATGTAAAGGGTGGTGTATTTGACCTGAAAGACGAGTCTACCCATTCCGGGCTTAAGCAAGCTCTTGAGGAAGAACAAGGATATCAAGAATCCCATCCTCAAACCGGAGTAGCTATACCGACAGCCAAGTCCATCTTAGAACGGCTCTAAACCTTCCTCATTAAGACTTATTAATTGGTGGACTCTTTACGAAAAAATACGGACTGAGTTTCAAAGGTAGCGCGGCGAGTTGCCCCTACCCACTCGCAGCGCCATCTTCACGCTCGGCTTTCGGCCTCGCTTATGTTTCGCGCGCGCGATTTTTGCTCGGCGGAGCCGAGCATTACTTTATTTTTTTGGCAAATACTGGACCCAAAGACCTGGCAGATCCAATATTTTGAATTTGTTCTAATCCCATTATTAGTACCATTTTAACAGAAGAAGAACTCCCACTATTATTTTTTCCTATTAAATCCATATTAAATGGTAGTTCATCTTTTGGCACGAATGTCCCCACTCCTCTTTCGGCAATAACTAATAACTCATTTCGTCGATCAAATGGGAATTGTCCTTGTGCAATTGCTTCCATCCACGTATTTTCAGGTGCATCCCCAACTATTTGGGACATGGCATTTCGAAATGCTCGAAATCCTGGAACAGCGAAACGTAACAAGTATCTTGGAGTGACTTTAGTCCAAGCAGGAATTATCATATAGTCTGGCAAAATATTTCCACATATTGTTTCAAAGTTTCTTATACAAACTCCATTTTCTCTTCTCTCAAAATACAGTTGCTCTTCTATCCACTCTCTAGGGGCTATAACCTGAGTCATTACCCCAACTGGTTCACCGCCTTCATAAAGCGCGGTTGCTTGACTTCTTACTTCTTTACTATCAAACGCCAAGCCTTCAAAAACAGGAGCAAAACCATTTTCCGGTTCAGTTTTTGCTCTATAGTCTACTCCTATTTCTGAAGCTTTTAATTGTTCTACAATATCGAGAAATGTCACAGGAACAACTCTAAGATTACTGCCGAAACTTACTCTCGTTATTGCGCCATAAATTTTTTGAGCAAGCAGATTATTATCATAGGGTTTAGCTTCGATCATAGTCAGATTATATCAAAAGATAGCTTGAGCAATCGAGTTGGCAACAACCAGAGGGGGCATTTAAGTTATTACAAAGTTCTTTAAAATTTTTGCGTTTTTCTTTTCTCTTTTATTTGCGGCGGCTTTTTTGCGTATATAAACAGGGCTTTTCAGCGTTCGCCGCGCCCGCCCCCGCGGCGAGCGCCATCCCCAACGATCCTTTTTCTTCAAAACTGTGGGCAGGGATGGGATCGAACCATCGACTTCTATCTTATCAGGATAGCGTTCTACCACTGAACTACCTGCCCGCGCTATCGATACGCCGAAATTCTACCACAACTATCCTCCATTTAAACCTAGTCTCCACCGGTCAGACTCATCTGTTCAGCCGTTGTCTTGGGAATAGTTATCCCTAAATGCCCGTAGGCTTTCTTGGTGACCACTCTCCCTTTGGGCGTCCGCTTCAGCATCCCAATCCGCAACAAAAACGGTTCATAAACATCTTCTATCGTCCCCACATCCTCTGCCGTACTGGCCGCCAAAGTGTTTAAGCCCACCGGTCCGCCGTCAAATTTCTCCGCGATCGTCACCAATAGTTTTCTGTCTCCGGCATCCAACCCTAAATCATCCACTTCCAACATGGCCAAAGCCTGCTCCACCTCGCCTCTTTCAATCCGGCCGTCACTCTGGACTTGAGCGTAATCCCGTACTCGTTTTAACAACTTCAACGCCACCCGCGCCGTTTTCCGCGAACGCGACGCCAACATTACTGCCGCATCTTGGTCAATCTTTACTTGCAGTTTCACTGCTGCCTGTTGCACAATCCGGGCCAGTTCGGCATCACTATAAAAATCCAACCGGTAAACCATCCCGAATCGGTCCCTTAACGGGCCAGACAACTTACCCACTTGAGTCGTCGCCCCGATTAAAGTGAACTTCGGTAAATCCAGGCGTAAAGTCCGTGCTGCTGGCCCCTTACCTAACACCACGTCAATGCAGTAATCCTCCATCGCCGGATAAATCGTTTCCTCAACTGTCCGGTTTAAGCGGTGGATCTCATCTACAAACAAAACGTCTCCGGCTTCTAAATTAGTCAAAATCGCCGCCATATCGCCCGCCCGCTCCAAAGCCGGCCCGCTGGTAATCCGGATATTCACGCCCATTTCCCGGGCAATGATATGGGCTAAAGTTGTTTTCCCCAACCCCGGCGGCCCGTAAAACAAAACGTGCTCCAAGACCTCTCCTCGTTTCTTGGCTGCCTTAATCGATAACCTCACACTCTGACGCACCTTCTCCTGCCCGATAAACTCCTGCCAACTTTCCGCCCGCAAAGACTGATACAACTTCTCTTCCTGCTCCTCATTTTCATTCGCTTTCATAACCTTTATCTCCTGGCTTTGCCTAACCGCTTTAATCCCTCCCTGACCTTCTCTTCATCACTCAAACTGCCTTCAATCTGTCCCAGCACCTGTCTGATTTCTGCCGTTTTAAAGCCAAACTGCCTCAATGCCTGAGTCACATCATCATCCATAGCCTCACTCTGCAAATCCAGTTCTTTTAACGAACCGATTTTACCTTTCAGATCCACAATAATTCTTTGTGACCCTTTCCGCCCTAGTCCCGGGATCCGAGTGAAAAAATTCACATCGGCTTGTTGGATCGCCTGCTCTACCGCGGCCGGACTCTGGCTGCCAATAATCGCCAAAGCAATCTTCGGTCCGACCCCGGATACGGTCAACAATAACTCAAATAAATCTAATTCTTCCCGATTATCAAAGCCATACAACTCTAAGGCGTCTTCTCGCACGTGGGTATGGATAAATAATTCCACTTCTTCCTGCAACTTGAGTCCCGTCACTTGTCGCTGACCAACCTTAATCCGATAACCCACGTTGTTGACCGTCAGTAGCACCTCTGACCGCCGTTTATCCTTCACTTCACCCTTAAGATATCCAATCATGGTCGCCCTTTCTCCCCAATCCTACCACACCACCCGAAACTTGCATTTATGCCTGACTTATGGTCATAATGATTTAATGCTCAAAACTGCCTTGGTCTTTATCAGCTTTTTTTGGCTGGCGGTCACGACTGCCTCGGCTTCTGGTTTCGTCCTGACGCACATCGGTAATTTAGATACCGGTGGTCGTCAATATCCTGAATGGTGGTATCAAGGTAACAACCCCACGCTCGCGGGTACCGCCGCTCCCTCGGCCGCAGTCGACGTTACCGTTGACAGCTCCAGTCAATCCGTCACTGCTGACGCCTCGGGCAATTGGTCAGCCGCCACGGCCATTACCACCGGCGATCACTCGCTTAGCCTTGTTTCTGGTGGTAGTACCATCGCCTTCACTCTCCACCTCAATCAAACCATGCCGGCCAACGTCGGCACCCCCTCAGCTGCCACCCAACCGGTCGCTGGTAGCCTCACGCCGACACTGGTCATCTTCCTCAGCGGCCTGACCGCTGCTACCCTTGGTCTTCTCTATAAACACCGGCTTGCCCATCATTAAACTCTATGGATCCCGCCGCTCCCGCTTTTCCCCCGCTCCATCCCACCACCCCTCCACCGCCTGAGACCACTCCGGAGCCAGAGTCACCGCCACCAAAGCCGGCCGCCATCAGCGGTCTCACCGCGGTCGTCTTGATGTTTAGCTTGGGCTTTTTCGGCTCCATCACCGCTTCTCGCTTCCTGGTCCCCCCGCCGTCTCCCCCGGCTCCCACCGGTCAGCTCTTGGGTGCAGTGGCTCCGACCGCCGTGCCCACTCCCATCCCCACCCCCGATCCTAATCTCTACCCGGAAACTCTTGACCAACCGTTCTCAGGTACTTTGGCTTACCTGCTCAATGGTCAAATCTATACCATCAAAGCCGACCGCACCAACCCCCTCCAAATCAGTCAAGATGGTTTGTACAAGAGCCATCTCGTCGCCAGCCCTGACCAAATCACCCTGGCTTATACCTACCAAGATACCGAAACCAGTGACACTCCCCGGCAAGGCATTAGCCTGGTCAACCGGCAAACCAAAGCGGTGACTGAATTAGTTAAACCCCAAAGCGCCACCTACGCTTACCTGGCTTTCTCCGGCAGCGGCCGCTATCTCTCCGCCTGGAATACTAATGGGCAAGAAGCCATCGTCATTGACACTCTGACCGCCCAAACCGCCGCCTCCTTCGGTACCGAATCGCAAGGTGGCATTTCCCCCATGGTTTGGCTACCTGGTTCCGAAACCGTTAGTTTCATTCTGGACAACGAACTGTTTACCCGGGATTTAGCTGATGAAGACCTCTTTTCCCTCGCCTCCAACGTGGTCGCCATTAAATCCACTGCCGACGACCAGGACATCCCCTTGCCCCCGGTCTGGTCTGCTGATGGCACTTATGTCGCCTATGTCAAACCCAACGGCCTCTACCTCTTCCATCTCCCCACCGCCAAGGAAATAGCCGTGCTCACCAGTGACCAAGATTTCGAGCTGGACACTTTGCCCTATCGCGCGCTCGCCTTCAACCAACCGTTAACCCACTTGCTCTACGAAAGCCCAGCCAACGCTGAAAACCAAACCCTTTATGCTTACTCCGTTGCCGAAATTAAATCGGTCCCGATTGGTGTTTCATCCCCCTCTACCCTGATGGACACCGCTACCAACCAAGTCTTAAACCTCATCAACACCAGTGGTGGCAGTCAATTAACTAAGTACTCTTTAACTTCCTGGAGTGAGGCTACTTGCACCGACCAACTCCTCAGTTACCCCTTACCCCCTTCCACCTCCCTCCTCAATCCCCTCGATCAAGCTTTAGTCAGTCTGACTCACCAAGGTGACCTCTACACCCTTAAGTTAGTTGAAACCGAATCCTGCCAAGCTTATGACCTGGTCAAATCTTTAAGCCCTCTGGCTAACCCGATCTGGTTAACCAATTAACCCTTATCGCGCCGCTATGGCCCGTGCCACCGCGCCTACTTCCCTTCCTGAATACGACCCCACCCATGATCCGGAGGTCCTGGCCGTCAAACAAAAATACGCCCGTATCATCCGCCAAGCTTTATTTGGCCTCCTCGGTTTCGGTTTCCTCTTAGCCCTGGCCACTCTTTTTCTCCTCCGGCAAGCTCGCTAGTATGACCGACCTCACCCCGTTACCAGAACCAGACGAAGCCGCGATCAAATCCAAACCCCGCCTTGGAATAGCGATTCTCATTGGTGTCTTATGCTCTCTGTTCCTGACTTCCCTTGTCGCCACCGGTTTCTTCTACCTTAGAAACAATACCCTTCAAATCGTTCTAAACCTCCCTACCATTCTTACCCCACCCAAACCAACCAACATACAACCAACAATTACCCCCGATCCGACTACCAATTGGCAAACATATCTGGATAAAAATCATGACTTTCAGATTCAATATCCCCCCAACACTCAAATTATCAGCAGCAATAAAATCTTTGAACTTTTCTACCCTACGCACCCACCCTTAGGGCTCCATCTTTATCTGGATATCATCCCCAACCCCAAAGGCAAACCATTAAAAGATATCGGTGACCAGTACTTTCCTCTCTCCTTTCCCAAAGCTGAACCAAATAACTGGAGTTGGTCATTTCAAGGCCGAGACCAGATTCTAACCACCACCCGCTATTACCCGGGGATTATCGACCTCGAAAATATTTACCTTATTAATTATAACCATCAAGTTTATGCCATCCGAACTTCATTCTCTGACCAGCATGCACCCGAACTTGTCGCCCTCAAAAACCAAATGATTTCAACTTTCAAGTTTATTTACTTCGATAAAGTTAATTGGGACCTCCACCGAAATATCAATTCCTGGATATACTTTAACCTTTATTATCAAGCCGATCCCCAAAGAAATTTCCGCTTCAAATATCCATCTATCCTTGAACTGAATAATAAAGATAGCGGCCCTGTCAATTTATCTCTTAAAGAGAACTCATATTTCGCCCTCATATCACTTGAAACAACTCAACCCTTATCTAGTCTTGATGGTATAAACTCAGACGAACAATTACAAAGTCTTTACCTCAATGATAAATATTCACCCCTCCAAGACAATAACTATTCCCTAATTATTCACGAGTTTCGCACCTGGATTACTTAATGTAGACTCATAGTGTTACAAATTACTGCCCCACTATGAGCAAATTTAAATG
>MHDC01000015.1 GCA_001803415.1 Microgenomates group bacterium RBG_16_45_19
GGTGGCCTGAACGGTTTAGAAACAATATGCCCAGCCATAATCATGGTCGGTCTGATGGTCGTGTCAGGACCTCATGCAATTTTGTTGATCTGCCCACTAATCGTATGGCTAATTCTCGGCTTCTTCAACGTTAGGGGAAAAATCTTTGTTGGGAACTCAGGCTCTTTCGCCATAGGCATAACGTTGGCGGCTTTCGCAATTATCTCAGACCTGAAGTTTGACCTAGTGATCTCGATTCTTCCGTACGTATTAAACTCCTCATTGATCCTGCTGACATTCTTTCTTTATAGGAAAAAGGCAAGTGTCACGTTCGACGGAAAAAGACTTGTCTCGGATCACAGACGGAGTCTGGTCACTCTCATAACGTATCATCGTCCGCTGTCAGAACGTCAAGTCGTCCTTGCAATCTCTTTTCTTGTGGCAGCTTCCACGGCGGCAGGCCTGATACTCTACCAATTTCTCTGATTGGTGGGCCTCACGGGTCACCGCGTGAGCAATGTTTAGGAGGGATAGTATAATCTGTTCAGATTGTTTAGGTGGGTGAGTGGACCTCCACCCGTTCCGCCTTGAGAAACCCCGGTGTCGGAGGTGAAAAATTTAGAATTGATAGTAGAAGTCTAACGCTCACTACTATCTTAACAGCGCTCTATGCTACAATTAATATCATTCGAATGAGCACTATCGGCAATCCAACCGTCTACGAACCGATTCAGTTGCGCGTCGCCGATTGTCCACGCCCTAGCTGCACTATTTGGCTGCCCTGTCGTTGGTGGAGTCACTCTGGGCTGCTTTTGGACCAACTCCTACTATTTCCTTGGATTTCAAGACGTCATGTTCGGACCTGTTGCCAACTTGAGCGCTGCAAGCATAATTCTCTTACTCAGCAAACATCGGTTCATAGCATGTGTCTTGGGATCCTTGCCAGTAGGCTTTCTTGTCGGAGGATACCTCGCGATATTCTTCCCCTTTCTCACACCACCTGAGGTTCTCAGTGCCTTACCAGCGTTAGCGGCCATGATAGTCAGCTTGACAATTAACAGCTTGATAGCAATCGCTGGAATAGGATACATGCTTCTCCTTGCGCTCAGCAAGGCCTAGAATCATAGAACCGCTTAGATCCCACGGCCTTAGGATGTTGGCACAGGATGGGCAAGGCCCTTCACATGAAACGTTCCAGCTTTGTCAATCCGATTATCTCATCGAAATCCAGACCCAGAGCGTCCAGAACCTGATCGAAAGTCGAATGAAGATAGGCTATATACTTGTCCACGTCAACTTCATTCTTCGTGGCCATATCGACTGGTCTTACGTGTGGTTCCTTAATGGTTTTTACAAAACTGATCAAGTCGCCAGCCCGCAGGTCAGCACCATTCTCCTTCAAGATCTTTGCCGCTTTCACGTGTTGAGGCGTCGTCTTCGTGTAGCGTTCGATATCTTCGCCTAACACGACATTGAAGGCTAGATCATTCATGTTTTCCCATTCTCGTCTTTTCAACTGCGTGTAACGGTCTAGAACGATTTCCGCAATGCTTTTCTTAGCATTTTCAAAGTCGGCAGGCGTCTTAACCTGTGCCAATCGAGATTTCATGTTCTCGAAAGATTTCTTGATAAAAACGGGGATATGACGTTTTTTTCCAGTTAATCCTTTGACATCGACTGCGCCATCTTCTAGAACGCCTAGGTAGTTCTTCTTGCGCGAGCTGAAAACCGCATATCGGTACAGCTTGTCCACATCGAGACTCATTTTGAGCTCAAGCTCCGTCCAATGGGCTAGTTCCTCGATCTGCTGTTTCGACGGGTTCTTTAGGAATAGACTGTCAGTGTCTCCATAAAGAACCTGAATGTTGAGGTCTTCTGCTTTTTTCAGTATCTTTGTTATGGAGTGTCGTCCAATAGCTGCCGTTGCTTCAGCGACAGGTGGACAATAGAGATCAAAACTTTCAGCTCCAAAAACACCATAACTTGCGTTCAGGATCACTTTGAGTGCGCCCTGAATGATATTGTACCAGCTTCTCAATTCTGCGGTCACAGCCCTATCCTTTGATCTAAGTTTGTACCATTCGACCCGCAGGTCCCTCAAAGAGCCGATGAGAAGGCTTTCCAATGCACGCTTCCTTGTGCACACCCAGTTTGGAGTATCCGGGATGACATTGGCACGGCATTCTGGATGCGGGCAAAGAACGGATTGATAGCCGAGATTCCAGACTTTTATTATCGATGGGTACAGGCTTGGGAAATCCATCACTGCAACATTGAAATGTACCCCCGGCACAGGCTCGACGACTATAGCTCCTTTGTACTTCTTGCCTTTTATGATCGCTTTCGTCGCTGTTTTGCCTTTGGCCGCAAGGATCTCTTGAGGTGTTGGAATCAACATGTTTCGATGACGGTGCTCTCTCTGCAGGAAATTCCTTATCCAGCGAGAAACTCCTTGTCGACTAACATCTTCTATCGGCATGCTGCTTATCCGTGAGAGTACCAAGATCAACTTCATGACAAGTTCGTCTTCAAAGCTAGTGAGTTTAAAAGTGATTTCAGAATCCCTAAAACAATACTTGGCTAGTTCAGTGTAAGTCAATTCCCCTAAGCCCTTTTCAAGTCCTATCTTCCCAAGTTGGACTAGGGCTTTACCAACATCGTTGAGTGTTACGTCTTTGTAGCGGTTACTGAAAGCATAGATCTGAATCGAGCGATTGAAAAGGAATTTGTACAAGTCGATATGTATACCGTAGTTAAGTGAGCATGAGCGTTTTCCAACTACTATCGGAATATCGCCATGCCTGACGCCTAGATTCAAAGCTCTGTGAGTTAGATAACGAAGGTCAAAATCGTCTCCGTTAAACGTCAATACAAATGGATAATCATCCAAGACATTAAACACTGCTTGGATGAGACCAGTTTCAGAATCAAAATATTCAACATCCGCAGCAGGGTGCTCAGTCCCTTCACGCAAACCTTCCCTCTTAAGAACTAAAACTTTCTTGAGTCCGTCGGAGCTGAAAAGCGAAACGCATATTACCGGATAACCTGCTTCACGCGGGTCAGGAACACGCGTCGGCAACGGCGCCAAGACTTCTATGTCCAGAGCGACACGACGGAACTTCGGCGCCGGATACTCCATGAGTCTCGCCCACTCTTCTATGAATTCCAGCTCTTCAGTCGTTGCATCCTTGAAGACCAACTTCAGTGCTTTAACTGTTCTTTCAGAATCTTCCAGCCTCACAGTAACAAGATTGCCGTTCTGAACGGTGTAGATCATTCCAGGAAGAAGATTCCTGTCGTAGATGTACGATTGGTAATACTTTATCGTTGATTCCCATACTTTGATATTCTCGCGAACGACCGGTACTTCCGAAACATTCGGGAAGTCTTCGGGGATTATGTCTCGGATGCATCCGGTTGGGCGTCCTCCAATAGCAAGTGGGTCTTTCGCTACAATTTTGGTTACCTTCACTTCTTTGTCCAAAAGCGGGTCGAACTTCCCTACGACCTCGAAATGGTCAAAACCTTGATGATGAATTAACCGATTGATTTTTTCAAGCTCGTACTGTGACAAGTTGGTCAAGCAATAGGGTTGATGCCCAGTATTGTCGTACCAGAAGTAGATGCGACCTGATTCAGGTTCATACAGCTTAATCAATGCTTTGTTCAGTCGCCCGTCGTAATTGGCAGAAACTAGATAGGAAGCAGGCAGATCAGAAGGTGCAATAGGGGAAAAAGCATGTTTTCTTTCTCGAACAACAGCCCTAACTAGCGGTATGTTCTCTGTTTTTGCTTCTTGTTTCGGCTTTGTCTCCTTCGGAATGGAAAAATCTTCCAAATGTCTTTGCGCCATCTAATGACTTTACCCTAGGTCAGTTTTATACATCAGGTGGCCTAAAATCTCTTGTGCAATGTGTTGTTGCATGAAAGAAGAGGCATTTTTGATGATTCGAGTTCGAAGAAGGTTTTCTACCTGCTAGGGCAAATCTCTTCCTTCAACTAGTGTTATGCGTTCGACGATTTTTCCAATGTTGACGACACTTTGTTCTCTTCTGACTAGATCTCTTATCACAACTGCTCCTTCGTCGAGTTCTTTTTTTCCTACGATAATCGCATAGTCCATCTTCTTTTTGTCAGCTACTTCAAGGGCTTTTCCGATCTTTCGTCTCATGATCTCAAGTTCAACACTTATTCCTGATTCCCGCAGAATTTGTGCAATCCTTGAAGTTTCATCGGCAACATCGTCTCCCACTGCAACGACCATCACTGTCTTACGTCTCTGTGTTTGCGGTCGTGTTTGTTGCATCTTCATGGCGAGCATTATCCGGTCTAGTCCATGGGCCACTCCGATAGCTGGTGTTGGCTCACCCCCAAAGAGTTCGATAAGTCGATCATATCTTCCCCCGCCCCCCAGCGCAATGTCCAAGTCTGTAACGTACATTTCAAAAATGATTCCAGTGTAGTACTCAAGTCCTCTAGCAAAGCCAGCGTCAAGAGTAACGTCAATCCTGCATTCGCTTCCGGAGATCAGTCTAAGTATCTCCCTTAGGTTTTTTGCAGCCTCAATAGATTTCTCATAGTTTTTGACGAGTCTTTCAATCTTCTTCACTATTTCAAGAACGTTTGCGCCCCTAAGCTTAACGAGTTCCTGAATTATCGAGGTGCAATTTTCGGATACTCCTGAGTTCTTGAGTAGTCCAATTGCATCATCGTATTGTTTTTTGTCCATCAACTGCATTACAGCATTCTGTATTCTTTCTTCAACTTTCTCGTGTTCAAGAATTCCTTTTAATACCCCAATGTGTCCAATTTTGAAAGCAACTCTTCTCAGGCCGTTCTGCTGCAACAGGGTGTTGGTAAGCATCAATATTTCGGCATCTGCTTCCGGCCTGTTTGAACCCATTAGTTCATAGTTTGACTGCCAGAATTCTCTGTAGCGTCCTTTCTGTGGTTCATCATAGCGGTAGGCACTTCCAACGCAGAAAAGTCTCAATGGCTTAGGCTCATTCTTCAGAGTTGTAGCTACGAGTCTAGCCACTGAAGCCGTGAATTCTGGTCGTAGGGCGACATCGCGTCCGCCCAAGTCTTTAAAGATAAACATGCGCGACTTTACCTCTTCGCCTGCCTTCGCTGACAAAAGGTCATATGGTTCCACTATTGGAGTTATGATTTCTTTGTAACCGTATAGGTCCGCCACCTTTCGTGCTCTGTCCTCAACAAACCTCAACAGTGATGCTTCTTCAGGCAGGAAATCCCTCATTCCTCTGACTGTTCTGAACCCTGACATGCCTGACATCACCGCTGCTGTAGATTTAGTTCTGAAACGGAATAGTAAACTGTTTCTCCCCGACGATTCATGACCGCCAAAACAAGCTCTTTTTTGAGGCTAAGGCTCTGAGTCAATGCATTCGTCAAGTCTTGGACCGAAATCGGTTTTCCCTCTTGAACACTCAAGATGAGATACTTGGCAGTGTTCTTAGCGTAATCGCCTCTCTCGTAGACCCTGAAGCTTACTCCTGAACCAAAACCTTCCCGGACAACATAACCGCGACTTCTCAAGTCTCTGTAGGCCAGATAGGATGCCCAAGCATTCTCGTCAAGACCCTCATAGGACTTGAGTAAGCTCTGAAAGTCGATTTCGCGTCCTTTTCGGTCTTCAACTTCGAGCATATCCTTGTCCAGGAGGTAGAGCGCTTCGTAGAAGGTAAGGAGGAGCTCTTTTTTCTCCATCGCACCGTATCCCTTGTCAGAAAGCGCGTCTGCGAACTGTTGTAAGGAAATTTTGACACCGTTTTCAACGAGCAATCCTTTGGCCTTGTCTCCTGAATCGGGCGACCTTTCATCCTCACGGGCATCCATTCAAATCCTCAGGTTGATTAGAGCAATGTTTCGACTTATTAGCAGTTACGTCGTCAGCTTGCTGAAATCCTGCTTTCGCAGGATCCCGTCTTCACAGATTATGGCCGTAACGTAGTCAATTGGAGTGATGTCGAAGGCGGGGTTGAAAACGTTGACGTCCGCAGGTGCGATCCTTTTTGAATTGATGCGTGTGACCTCTTCAGGATCTCTCTCTTCAATGACGACTTCGGATGAGACCTTACTCATATCAAATGTGGACTTGGGTGCAGCAACGTAGAACGGGATGTTGTGTTCTCTTGCCAAGACGGCGACCGTGTAGGTTCCTATTTTGTTTATGACCGCGTCTCTGACTATGCGGTCGGCTCCGATGATCACCATGTTGACCATCCTTTTGGACATGACGTAGCCTGCCATGTCGTCCGTGATAAGCGTGACAGGTATGTCGTCTCGCATAAGTTCGTAGGCAGTCAGTCTTGCTCCTTGGAGAAGGGGGCGGGTCTCATCAGCGAAGACTTTGACGTGTTTTCCTTGTTCCGTTGCAGCTCTGACGACGCCTAGGGCAGTGCCATAATCGACCGTGGCCAAAGCGCCAGCATTGCAGTGTGTCAAAACAGTATCTCCGTTTTTGATGAGTTCCGCGCCGTGTTTGCCTATCAAATGGTTCGCCTGAACATCATCATCAGCAATTCTGTTCGCTTCTTCAATCACAAATGTGGCCAGATCGTTGACGTCGCCACGAAAAGTCTCCACCTTGTTCAATATCCTGTCAAGTGCCCAAAACAGGTTCACAGCTGTTGGACGGGTCCGTCTAATTTTCTCCCCGGACTCCTTCAGTTCCTGAATAAGCCTCTCAACTGTCTTGGCATGTGAGTTGTATGCTGTCAGGGCTAGAGCGAAGGCCGCAGAGGCTCCAAGCAACGGTGCGCCCCTTATTCTCATCGTTCTGATCGCATCGACCACTTCATCGCAAGTCTTCAATCGAATGAGCACAGTTTCCGTGGGAAGTCTCGTCTGATCAATCGTCTGAACCGTACCGTTGCGCCATTCTATCGTCCGCATGCTCCGACCTCATAAACCGTTTGTGCAGCTAAAGTATAAGTTTTGTCGCAGATGAAAAAGGTTATGAAAAGACGAGACCTAAACGCAATCGTTGAGAGATTCGGGCTGAAATGCTCTGAAGTATTAGGCAATTGAGGATTTTCTGGAAGAAGAAACAGATGGAGGGTCAATCCTTCGTCAATTTTGAAATTACACTTCTCAGAATGGATAAGGATTTCAGGAAGAAATCAAAGAGGGATCGCTTGTTCGACTAGTAACGACTGCTTGCGTCAGATGGCGCCTTTACGTAAGTGATTACTTCTACGGGGCATTCTCCTGAAAGCTTGAGAGTTCGTTTCCATTCCTCGCCCACTGCTATGAGTGAGAAGACGCCGGACAGTTCAGCCTTCGCTTTTCGTACAAGGTTGACCAACGCGGCTTGCGTTTCTCCGCTCTTAATCATGTCATCTACGACCAGGACGCTATCTCTTTTCTTGATAGTTTCCTTTGGAATGTAGAGTGTCATAGTTACTCCTGAGCCTCTGTAAAGAACATATGTTTCTTCAAGAAAGGCTTTGACGCCTACCTCTTTGTTTCGCTTCGCGACGACAAGGTTGACTCCTAAAGCATTAGCGACCATGGTTGCCAATGGGATACCGTCAACAGCGGCAGTCAAGACTTTCGTGACGCGTTTTCCAGCGAGAATTGCCAGCGCATGATTTGCTGCCTGCTGAAGAATATTGAAGTCGCCTACTATCTCGGTGTTGTCAAAATATCCATCTTCATCGAACTTTATTCGGCTGCGAAGTTCATTTTCTAAGCCGACAAGTTTTGTCAACACTTTCCAGAGCTGTTTAGCTCTTGCAGTGTTTGGCAAGACATGTCCCTTGGCATATCTGCTAAGAACGGTAACAGGCAAACCTGTTTTTGAGGCTAGCTCTCGATATGTGATATTTCTTTTATACTTCGCAGTCCTGAGAAGTTCAATAGTCATTAGACGTAGCTTCAAATCATCTGCATGCGTGCTCATAATAATCCCCTTATACATCGATAACTCAAAGGTTAGAGTGTTTCTCATTTATTATTTCACTACTTTTATAAAACTTACTGGCAATCGCAATCAGGGTGGCAGATGTCAAACGTGTTTCAGGTTGTCAGGACAAGAAAGAGATCCTTTACTCCAACAGGACTAGGACATAGGAAGTGGCGGATCCGCTGGTATGCGCTCAATACACCGGGCGAATTCTCGACACAATCTCTTTCGGCGTTTTCTCCGCTTTATTTCCTGATGATCATTTCGTTCAATGCGCATCTTCAACTCGCACACCGTGAGCTAAGACATGTGAATAGCGGTGTATTCAAGCTTTTGCGCGTGCATGTTGATAGAAAGAAAAGGTAAGAGCCGTAGAAAAAGCGCGCGCGGAGTGAGCGCAAGTTGGGTGCAGAGGACGAATAGCGCGTGCTAGTGCAGGCTGTCTTTCGACACAAAAGAAAAAACAACCCAGTGCACGCCATGATCAACGAAACTGCGGTCTTTCTGAAAGATATTTCGTAACAGGAAGTGGCTTGAAAGGTCTAGTACCGATGATCTTAGTAATTTCACTTGTCAACTCTTCGATTTTCAATTGTCTTATCTTTCCAGCTACTCTGTCCCTTACCGAAAGTGTGTTGGACTCAAGTGCGCCCTAAGGAGCCAGAATCGCGTTGACGAGGACGTTGCGGGACGTTGACGAACGTTAAGGGCGACGCTACTAGTTCCCCCTTGCATAGTGCGTTGAGTCCCCTCGTTTCCAGCCTTACCGAGCCCCATCTACGCTTGCGTTAACGAGAGCTCTTCCTTCCTGACTGTTCCGATATCGAGCCCATTGAGGGGAACCGAGTAGACGATTACGCTCGCAAGTCTTCTAGCAGTTCTGCTAGTTGAAATCCGCTTAAGCCGCGTTAACTGGCACAGTTAAGAGGCGTTAACGCACTCGTTGCTTGGTTTTCACTAGCATATACGTGGCTTCCTCTTGTGTGCTAGTTAAGGCTGCTAGTTGCTAGCCTTAAGCAGCCTCATAGTGCCTAGTTGTCGTCCTGTAGTGTGCCCTCTTTTTGCTCGTTAACTCCCAAGCAACGTCCAGTCAACTGCTCGTTAAGGTCACACGCGCGCGCAAAACAATGGCTAAGTTTGAAAAAGCGTTAGCCCCACATTTGAAGTGATATCTATTGACAGGAGCTTAGGATTTGGGCAAGGACTTTGAGCACCCCGCCTCTCGTTTCAATAGGGCGAGACACCATGTTTTCTTGGTCTATGAAAAGACACAGGACCTCGACAGGTCTTTCGAGGTTCTTTCCAAATATCACTTATTGCGACCCGGCGAGTATTGCTTGCGCGCGCTTGTTCCTAAATTAGTTTGCGAAGTATCTTATGCTTCTGGTTTTGTTTGATTTGTGGGTGTTGAGGGTGGGGCGCGCTAATCACTCCTAAAGAAGAGATACGTGACTCACCCTATTACACTTAAAAGCGGAATTTAGTACCACGCATGCGCGCTAACTTGTGGGGTTCAAGTCATTTCTAGCGCACTAGTCTAGCGCGCACGAGGTAACTCGATCTCTTTCTCCGTATCAAGCATTAACAGAAATTATGCAGCTATTAACTTTGAGTACGTTAGAGAACGTTATGTCGACTCTCTTGGAAGCCTTTGGCCTATGAGCACTCTTGTCAGCAGGTATTTCACGTCATTAATCGTAGTTCTAAGCATAGTCTTGGGTTTCTTTTTCCCTCAAGTTGGGTTGATTTGGAAACCGTACCTAGCTCTTTTGCTAATGTTCTTGATGTTCTTCGTCGCGCTAAACATAGAACCGAAAGAAATCGCACATACAATGAGAAACTATCCAGCCCATAGTAATGGGCTTGTTGACGGCATTTGTCCTGGTACCGGTGCTGGCGCTTTCCGCAAAGCCCTTTTTCTCATCCATAATTTACGCTGGGACCGTGCTTGCTCTCTGCTGCCCGTCTGCGATCGCTTCTGCTTTCTGGGTCAAGGCATTCAAGGGAGACATCGCCACCGCTCTGGTCATGGGCATCACCACAAATCTGCTTTCGATAGTCACTGTACCTGCAACAATGCTGATTGCCATCGGCACAGCCCTCAACGTTGACATTGCAAGCATGATAGTGAATCTGGCGGAAATAATCTTGGTTCCCATGACGGCCTCCTTTTTGGTAAGGAGATTTGTCCACCTTGATTGGAACAGAGCTTGCAGTTATAGCTCCAGAGCGGAACTAGGCATGCTCGCTCTCGTGGTTTGGGGGTCTATCGCGCCAGGAGTTGAATACGTGAGAAACAACATCGCAGAATTTGTGTTATTGAACGCTTTCATACTTGGAATACTTGCGCTTGCGTTCACGTTAACCAATCTTCTCACCAAGAGATTCGGACACGAAATAGTGATTTCAATTCAGATCGCGACAACAGTAAAAAATGCGGCCCTCTCCCTAGTGATAGGCCTCACGGCGTTTGGTCCACAGATACTCGCACCATTGATTGCAAGTCTCATCGCACAAAACCTACTGCTCATCACAGCAAAGGCGCTGACATAAGAATGACTAGGCACGCATCTCGGCGGCTCGCGCGCGAGGAGTCAGAGGTTAGCGCGTTGCCCTGTCCCGAAATTGGTCTTAAATGGTCCTAATTCTTATTTTCGGGTTTGGGGACAGTTTTGATGTGAATATCTCTTTTTAGCCCTGTTGCATGCCTTAAAGCTCCAGACGGGCTAGATGCAGCATCAACGGTTTATGGAAAAACTCTACTTTCTTTCAGACTCGCTGAAACCCATGAGCTGCCATTTCGACGCGGCGCCAAGAGTTGCTCACCGAACAAGCCCGAATCAAACGCGAAAAGACAAAATAGGAATAAAAACCATTTTTAACCATTTCAGGGACAAGCCAGCGCGCGAAAGTTGACTGCGTGACTATAATCGAAGAAGTGAAAAGGAAGGCAGTGGGCAAAATCAAACATGAGTACCTGACTGAAGCTGTTTTTGTAACCATAATGCCTGAAGGAACGATTCTAGTTAATTAGCTAGTTTCATTTTGACTGGCAAAAATAAGCGCGCGCGTGACTTCAATGCCTTCCAGCATAATTCCTCTATTTATAGCAAAAGCATAGTCAGTTAAGCAAGAGCTTAAATAATAGATTTGGTTTAACCCTGCAAAGTTCAGCATTAACCGCTTATTATTAAAGATGATATCAATGAGAACAGCGGCAATAGTCCTCGCGGCAGGCAAATCTGAAAGAATGGGCAGAAACAAGCTCTTACTGAAACTGGGTCAAAAAACATTAATAGACATCATACTAGATGCATTGGAAGACTCTAAAATCGGCGAAATAGTTGTTGTGCTTGGACACAAATCAGAAGAAATCATGGATGCTATAAACCATAGACTAAGCAGAGTGAAAGTAGTAGTCAACGAAAGATACGAAGAAGGCATGACTTCATCCTTCAAAACAGGACTGAAACAAACTGGTTCTGTGGATGCAACTTTCCTGATCCTTGGCGATGAACCCATTCTGGACTGGAAGTTTCTAAATGCCATGGAAGAGGAAATGGAAAAAAGGCAGGATGAAGCTTCAATCATAAGCCCAATTTACAAAGGGAAAAAAGGACACCCAATACTCTTTCACAGACGACTTTTTGAGGAGATACTGGGCCTAAAGGACAAAGAAGTGATGCGCGATGTCATTCACAGGCATATCGGCCAATTGCTCACAGTCGAGGCGCCCCAATGGACTATAATGGATATTGACACTCCGGATGATTTTGCCAGAATGAGCCGTTTTGTCAAAAACCGCTAAAATAAGTTACTCAAGATTTGGATAGGAAGTGTTCAGGAAAAAACAGCCGCAGGCTTCTTAGTGTTTAAACTTTCGGTGAAGCGAAATTTAGTTTCAGTAGAGAACCATTAGCGTTCTGCAGGTCGAACATTCCAGCTATGATTATATCGCGTCCAGTTTTTCCTTTTTTCAGATATGATCTCCGCCAGTATGCTGATTCCTATTTCCTCTGGAGTTTGTGCTCCTATATCTAGGCCCAATGGCGCATGTAAAACTTCGAGGTCCTTCTCGCTTATTCCAACGGTTTTGAGCCTGTTGACAATTATAGTAACTTTTGTTTTGCTGCCGAGCAAACCGACGTATGTGGGTTTCGTTTTTATTATTTTCTCCACCGCTAAATAGTCATGTTCTGGTTCTCCATGAACTACTACAAAAAGATCCTTTGGCGCAACCTATAACCTATCTAGTATTTCCCCCAGCTCGCCTATGGCTATCTGTTCGACCATCGGGAATCGCTCTTTAGTGGCTGTTTCCTTATTGTCATCAATTAGTATTATTCTAAATCCAAGGATGTCAGCAAGTTTAGCTAGTGGCAAGGCGATATGGCCCGATCCAACAATTATGAGTCTATGCTCTGGTACAATTACGTCCATAAACAACGTTAATTCACCCCCCCCAAATTAAACCTGTGTCAATCATTCCCTCTTTTTCTTGCTTTGTGAGATTGAAAACGACTTTACGTGAATTTCCCTCTTCCAAGGCTTTCAAGGATTCATTTACTAAGGCTCTCTCAAGAGTTCCGCCTCCTATTGTTCCGAAGGTTTTTCCATCTTCAGTCACAATCATTTGGCTCCTGGTTTTCTTGGTCCGGAACCCTTTTTCTCAATAACTGTACATAGAGCCAATTTCTTTCCGCTTTCTAAGAGACTTATGGCTCTCTCTAGTACTTCTAGATCGATCGTCATCTGCTTTCACAGTTGTGTACTTGTAATTGAGCTTGAATTAAAAAATTGTGGCGTTGACACATTGCTTTTGAATACGGCGTTAATATCCAGAAATATCTTTGACCTAAAAATAGGACGCGCTTTTGCTCAATCTTGATTTAGCAGCAGCAACAAAAGTTATTTAGACTCTATTTAGTAGGGTTATAGAATTAGGCTAGATTCATGCCCAGTCCGAACGTGAAGCAACTTCACGACGCGCGCGCTGCTGAAGCGGGTTCGCCCAGCTTGCGAACATGGTAGATGCAAATCTCAAAATCTGATTGCCTAGAAAGAACACAAAAGTTCGCGTGCGATCGATCGACATATCCGCAAAACTAATATGCCAGAGTTTGTCTGAATGGATCTGACAAAAATGAGTTTGAACATAGAATTTGCAGGTAAAACCTTCAAAAACCCGGTAATAGCCGCCTCAGGTATAGTGACAAATAACTTGTACTCAACCAAGAAATGTATTGAGGCTGGAGTAGGTGGCGTAATTATCAAAAGCGTGGTTTATTATAACGACCACATTAGCCCTCCGCGACCACAGGTGTGGCTTCTCGATCGGTATGGATATCAGTGTGGCAGTACAAATATCGCGGCTGGTTTCCTCTCCCCTGAAAAAGGGGTGAAGTTGTTACAAGAATTAAGACCTCTTGCAGAGAAGGAAAGCACTGTGCTTATTGGGAATATAAATCTAACAGGAGTCTTCAGAGAGGAAGAAACTAGAGACTTGGGGCGAAGACTACAGGAGGCAGGCGCCGAAATGATAGAAGTGTCAACATCATGCCCCATCATGGTCGCTTTGGAATTCGCTGGTGATTGGTCTAAGGTAACCGATATAAAATTTCTCACAAAGATTATAACGACCCTAAAAGAAGAAGTTAGTATCCCAGTTTTCCTGAAGCTACCAGCCCATGTAGGAATTGATTATGCGGATGCAATTGAGCAAGCGGGGGCAGATGCCCACAGCATCTTATCAATAGTGCCTGGTACGGTGATAGACATAGAAACCGGAAGGCCGCTTGTACCGCTTCCCCACTACCTTGGGCATGCGTTGAGGCATCACGCGAATTATCAGACTTCTAGGTTGGCGCTGAAAGCCAAACGCCCAATCATGAGTGGCGGAGGGATCACGACTGGCAGAGATGTCATTGAGCGTTTAATGTGCGGTGCAACGCTTGCGGCAGTGCACACCGCTATAATGCGCTATGGTTACCAGCGTTTCACGGTAATGATAAATAGCTTGAAGAGCTTTGTGGATAAGAAAGGCTATGGAGCCGTAAAAGATATCGTGGGGATCTCTGTACCGTACATAGAAAACTTTGACGAATACAAGAAATTTGTGGAGCAGAAAATTCTTCCCAGAGAGGCAATGACCATAACAATTGATAATGATAGATGTGTACGTTGTGGTTCCTCCTTGTGTGAGAATTGTTGGAATGGTGCAATATCAAAGAAGCAAGGATTTCCGGAAGTAGACCTTGAACGTTGCGAATTCTGTGGGATATGCCAATCGATTTGCCCAGCGGGCGCCATAAGCATTAGACCTAAGACGGAGCTTAGCGCCTGCACGCGCTAAATAAACTCGAATTATTCATGTGTAATAAGAGAAGAACCAGAGAAGCACCAATCAAGAACGCGATAATAAGTAATTGCCGCGGGCGCTATAATGTTCCGAACCTTCCGCGCTAGTCCGTGTCGCAACTATCAGCGATTTCTTGCGTAAGATTCGACTGTGTTCTAGGCGCATATTCATTCTCCTAATGGCACGCGCAACAATGCATATTCCTGCAATTCTAGTCACGAGTAGAAAGCACATCTTCGCAGTTCTTTCGAATTTCTCCCTTTTCCACTGTTACCTTGCCATCAATAATTACGGTATTCACTTTTGAAATATCATCTTTATCAAGTATTGCAATGTCTGCTACTTTACCTAGTGCCAAGGTCCCTCTGTTTGGAGCTAGTTTGGGTATTCTCTTCGCGACATTCCATGTGGCCATGCTGATTGCCTCGGGTAAGCTGATCACCTCTTCTTCAACTGCTTTCTTAATGATTAATAATATGGGATCATGAAACCCTCCCATGTAATCCGTAGATATAACGTCTGCAAGCCGTTCTTTAAGAAACATGAAAGTTGTCTCAAGAGAATCAAATAGACGCCTAGCTCGGAAAAAGTCCCCGGAGCATATGTCAATTGCTACTCCACACTGCTTTAATTTTCTAGCGTGATCTAATGCCTCTTTGGTTTCCAAACTTGAATGATTGCAGTGAGCGGCAATAATGTTGACTGATGCTGAGAATTCTTCCGCAACTTGAAGCACTATCTTTTTTGACGCTGCAGCATTATGTATTATTGTGGGGACATGATATTTCTTCGCAAACACTGCTCCCTCTTCTATTCCTTTCAAGGCGGTCTCGAATGATGGAAGCACTGTCTCTTCTATCAATTTCTTTGCCTCCTCTGCGGTTAGTTTGGAAGACAATCCAATGTTCTTTACAATACGAGCTGTTTCCATTGGATTGAAACAAGATCGATCTATATATTTGCCTAAGACAGCTTCCTTAAGGGCTCGTGCTTGCCCCACATTTATGCCTATTCCAGTTCTTTCTTTAATAGCATCTGGTATATAGAGATAGTCTTGCCCCATTCCTCCTAACGTAGCGCCACTTCCAATCTCCCCAATAGCTACTGACCCCTTTTTTATCATGTGGTAAACTGAAGTTTTCTTATGTTTTTCTTGCAGTCCAGATCCATCAGCTAACTCCGCGGCTTTCAAGTTCAGCGGAGTATGGCTAGTTGCAGTTTTCAAATTCATTGGATGATGTTTCTTTGTATTATCAACTTCTTCAATAGTTGCAAATCCGTCCAGATTAAGCAGAGTGGTTGTACCTTCTAGCATGTGTTGATCTAAATTCTCGAAAACTTTTTCATTTGGTAATGGCACATCTCCAGAAGGAAAGAGGGGCCCACCTGTTACTCCGTGTGCATGATGATTAATTATGCCAGGTATGACCGTATTTCCTTCCGTATCAATAATCGTATCTGCGCTACTAACTATTGAAGGACTAGGGCGCGTCAGCAAAATATTAGTTATGATTTTTCCTTTAATGATAATAGATGCATCTTTTAATATAGAATTGTCCTTTCCTGTAATTATTTTGGCATCAGTTATTAACAGCATATACGATCTATCCATTCATATGATTATGATATATATGAAGCATAGTAGCCTATCGCCCTTTTTAGGTTGATAGTCGCTTGATTGAATACATGTTCTCGCATCCTAATAGGTTAGTCTAAGGGCTCAACAATTCTGTTAATTCGGTTATGTTGCCTATTCTTTCTAGATTGCAGACTTCTTCTATGATTTTGTCCACCTTCCATTTGCCAAGCACTTCGGTAGCCAGTATTTTGAATTTTTCCCATAACTCTTCCTGCGTCATAGGATTTTCAGGTTCTCCCTTGGGAAAATCAACGCGGGAACAATACTTTTCGCCATTAGCTGTTCGAACCTCCACTATCGTCGACCATTTGCGAGGAAATTCTTTATCGAGGCTTCTATGAATAACAACTGTGATTCTTTTCATCAGGCTCCTTACTTGGGGATCATTAAGCTTTTCCTCTAGGAACTTCTCGTTTTCTAAGGCCTTCTTCAAACCAGCTTTTCCCTCTGTGATAGCAAGTGCCACGTTGAATTGCACACTATATCTTGGTCCATAAAACCCCTTACCCCAGGGGCTTGGGTCATCAACCAGCCAAGCTGCAATCGAGTACATTTTGATGACAATTCTTCTCAAATTGCTCTCAGATAAGCTGTATTTGGAAATAAGTTCCAGAATTCCGTCAATAGCAGCATGGCAATACCTACATGCGGAGTACGGTTTGAATGCTACTTCCAAGATCCTAAATCTCTTACCAAGCTCCTCAGTTATCTTCTCAAGATTATATTCGTCAGAGTACAGCCTACAAAAGCCTTTTTCATTCTCAAATATATCGGAAGCGCTGGTGAACCCTTTCTCAGCCATCAAAGCCGCATAAAGTCCATTCATCGCGGCTTTTCCAGGGTGGAGATCTTTTGTCATGGCCCTTTCCCTTATATGCGCGAAATTTCCTGCTACTTGCGATCCTGCTATACCTAATGCATGAAGCATTTTATTGGAATCAAGGGAAAGTACTTTGGCCGACGCGACGGCGGCCCCAAAGGTGTTGACGGTTCCTGTTGGATGAAAGCCCTTCGAGTAGTGAGACGGCATCACGCTCTCTCCGACTCTTATTACGGTCTCATAACCGGCAACAACTGCTGTGATCAGTTTTTTACCGTCGCTTTTTTCTCTTTCCGCAATAGCCAAAGCCGCGGGAATCACGCTGTCTCCGATGTGCGTCATCGTGGTCCTATGGGTATCGTCTAGCTCACACATATGCCCCAGGGCCCCGTTAACAAGAGCCGCATTTGGGCATGAGCTTTTGTACTCAAACCCAATTATAGTCGACTCTTCCCTTCCTCCAAGTTCTTTCACGGTTTCAAAAAGTATTTGGGCAGGCCTTTCCTTGACGGCTATAATAGAATAGCCAAAAAAATCAAGTATGACTTTCTTAGCCATATCAACAACGTCTTGAGGCAGGTCAGAAAACTCTAAGCCAGCTAAATATTCCGCCAGAGCTTTTGTTGGCAATCGAACCATCTGATCACGCTAATAATAGATGGGTTGGACTCCTACAATAGGCTTTTCGTATTCTTCGCAACGTCATCTAGTCCTAGTTCGCAGAGCTTGGCGGTTGTCGGGATAGCATGTCTTTTGTCCCATCCTCTCAATAGATAATATTCATCTAACATCCGATCAAGTTCTTTCTCACTTATCACTTGACCTTTTGAAGGCCCCTCAAGCAAGGGCTCTGAAAAACGCTTTGGTAGATTGTCATCTTTGCGTCGTATCCCCTCTCGAACATTGAAAACCCTGCAAAGGTTAATAGCCCTCTCGCCAATTTCTAGCAGCTCTTTTGGACTTAGAGCCCATCCCGTTGTTGCCGATAGCATTTCCGTGATGTCACTCAATGTTACAGGCCCTAAGGGAACAACAGGAACCAAGCACATGATCAGAGAGTCCAATAGAGCATAATGGTCTTGTGTTCTTGCGACCATTGCAGGTTTGCCCTCGATCGAGAACCGATCCAATTTTTCGGTGATGCCTAGCTCCGTGATTATCCCTTTTTCGTAGCTTGTGTCTTGATGTGATTGCAGATGGCAAGCACCTCGGTTGGAAGTTGCATAAGACAAGCCGACACCCTTTTTACCTCGAGGTTCATGAAGAGGCACTTCGAGTCCTTTCACGTGCATTGCAAATTCTTCAGAGCCCTTACCAATGATTTTTGCAACCCCTCTCACACCTTCAGAAAGCACATTTCCAAAGCCATCTTTTGTGGCAATCATTTTGACTAGTCTGACGATCGCACTATGGTTTCCCCATTCAAGGGGGATTTCTCCAAAATCCTTTTTTGTAATAATCCCACGTTCATTGCACTCCATAGAGAAGCCAATGACGTTTGCCGTTGAAATTACATCAAGTCCATATTCGTTGCAAAGTCTATTTGCCTTTGCGATTGAGGCGAGATTGTCATTCATACACAGCGAGCCGAACCCGGCTAACGCCTCGTATTCTGGGCCACCTGAAGTGCCCGCATAACGACCAGTCTTGATCCTTGTTATTCTGTCGCAGGTTAATGGACAGGCTGCGCAAGGCCGTGCGCCGATTCGTATCGTTTTATTAATCGTTTCTCCTGATATTTTGTCCGCTCCTCTGAATGTACCAGACTTGAAGTATTTTGTCGGAAGAATGCCCATCTCGTTTAGAGGGTTGACAAGTGAAGTTGTGCCATACTGTGATCGACTTTTCATTCGAGGATCATTTATCACAGCAGTCAAAACTTTACTCCTAACTTCCCTGAACTTACGTTCTTGAGCCACTTTTGGAATACTGCTCCCCTTTACAGCTATGGCCTTTAAACCTTTGGAACCCATCACGGCTCCAAGTCCACATCTACCCGCTGCTCTGTACATGTCGCTCATGATGCAGGCAAACTTAACTAGCCTCTCTCCTGCCGGACCAATACAGGCAATCTGGACTTTTTTGTTACCTAACTCGCGTCTCAGAGTGGTCTCCGTTTTGCTCGTTGTTTTGCCCCAAAGATGGCTCGCATCTCGGATTTCTACGTCCCCATCTTGGATCCAGAGATAGACCGGTCTGCTAGCTTTGCCCTCTATGATTATTCCGTCAAAACCTGCAAATTTCAAGGCAGGTCCGAAAAACCCTCCAGCATTCGCTTCTCCCCATATTCCTGTTAACGGAGATTTTGCAAGCACTGTGTATCTAGCGCAGCCAGGGATTCCGAGGCCAGTTAACGGCCCAGTCATGAAAATTAGTTTATTCTCAGATCCAAGGGGATCTACGCCTGGTTCAAGCTCATCAATTAAGATTCGTGCTCCTAAGCATCGACCACCAAGGTATTTCCGTGCAATATCTTCTTTGAGAGGCTCTACGTCTGTTTTCCGAAGTGATAAGTCGAGTCGAAGAATCTTCCCCACATAGCCGAACATTTGCAACAGCTCTATAACGCGCGAGCACACTTACGCTCTATATCGTTTAATGTTTCATCTAGTATATCAATACCCTTGTCAGCCATTTCTAACGTCAAAATCAGAGGGGGCAATATTCTGATAACATTGCCATACGTGCCTGATGGAGTGATTATCAACCCCCTCTTAAAGGCTTCCAATGCCGTGGTCTTCGTCTCTTCTACCGCCGGCTCCTTAGTCCTACGGTCTTTTACAAGCTCCACTCCTATCATCAAGCCCTTTCCACGGACATCGCCAATAAGCTCATGTCGTTGCTTCATTTGATTTAATCTCATTAATATGTGATTGCCGACCTTTGTTGCATTTTCCATTAGTCTCTCATCCTGAAGAGCCTCAATTGTTGCTAAGCCAGCCGCACAAGCCATCGGATTGCCTCCAAGGGTTGTTCCAAATCCGCCAGGCTCCCATAAATCCATTATCTCTTTTCTTGCAATAATTCCACCAATAGGCAATCCGCCCCCCATGCCTTTTGAGATTGTCATAAGGTCAGGTTGTATACTCCAATGTTCCAAAGCAAACATCTTTCCGGTTCTGCCAAATCCTGATTGAACCTCATCACACACTAGCAGAATGCTGTTATCTCTGCAAAGCCTTTGTAGGCTCGGTAAAAACTCGTCTGGAGGTACAACGTAGCCAGCCCCGCCCATGATTGGCTCTACAACCAAAGCGGCCACATCTTCAGGCGGCATCACAGTTTCAAAAATCCTTTCTAAATACTTTATACACGCAAGGTTACAATCAGGATAAGTGTGGCCAAGAAGGCAACGGTAGCAGTAAGCGTATGGTACAGAAATAGCACCCGATAAGACAGACGTAAGTTTCTTTCTCATAGAGGCTTTCATGGTTGTTATGCTTAGAGCTCCCATCCCGATATGTCCATGATATGCTGGAATAAAGCTTGCAATTATAGATCTCTTTTCATAGGCTCGAGCCAACTTTAGTGCAGCTTCGACAGCCTCAGTACCAGAATTAACGAAGCAAACCTTTGCCTCCCTGAGACTTTCACAAGGGGCAATTTCCTGTAGCTTTTCCGCTAGTCTGATGTAGGTTTCGTGAAGGCCAATATATCCACTGTAATGCATGAGACTTTCAGATTGTCGTTTTATGGCCTCAATTACCTTCGGATGGCCATATCCAAGATTCATTACTGCCACTCCACTCATAAAGTCAAGGTACACATTTCCATCCACATCAGTAATTGTGGCTCCTTCTGCTCTGGAGATAACTAGCGGCAAATATCTGGAGAGCGCAGGCGTGACCAAGCCCTTGGCTTTTTCTATGGAAACCTTCGCCTTGCTTCCGGGTGGATCACAGGAGATCTTTGGAACGACATCTCTTTCCATATTCGTCGTTATCAAGTAAATTTATAAGTTTAAGAACTTTCCTGTATTCTTAGCTCGCGCACTCGCGAGGAGTGATGCTTCAGCCATGGACGTATTGGAGTTCGATGTACTAGTAATTGGCAGCGGAGGAGCGGGCCTTAGAGCATCTATAGAGGCTGCCAAATACAGACTCGGCGTCGTCATATTAGATAAGTCCAAAATTGCAAAAGGCGGGGCAACGGTAGCATCAGGTGGAGAACTTGCAGCTCCATTTCATCAGCATGATAGCAAAAGACGATTTCGAGAAGACATAACTACTGCTGGAGATCATCTGAATGAACAAAATCTCGTTGCTGTGTTAGCCAATGAAAGTGTAAACATAGCTAAGGATCTGGAAGAATTTGGATTATCATGGTTGAGAAACAGTTCAGGTACATATGAGCTGCGTAGGTTGGCTGGACACACTTGTCCAAGAACATTGATCTCCCCATATGGAGGAGCGTACTTCGTAAAGGTATTGGCTGAAGAAGCCAAGCGCTGTGGAGTAAAGTTCATGGAAGAAGTCATTGTTACTAGTCTTGTTTCATGCAAAGGTTCTGTGGTTGGCGCAATAGCCTTAGATATTAAGAATGGAGACTTCGTCGTCCTCAAAGCTACCTCAACTATTCTAGCTACTGGTGGATTAGGACAGATTTATGAATTGACGTCAAATCCGAGAGGTGCTACTGGGGACGGATATGTTTTGGCATACGACGCAGGTGCGGAGTTAATGGACATGGAAATGGTTCAATTCAATCCTCAAGGTCTGGTTTGGCCATTTTCTGTAGCAGGACTTTTGCAGAGTGAGGAAACTCGGATGGCTGGCGCTAGATATTACAATGTCCTAGGCGAACGATTCTTGAGCAGATACGATCCAACAAAAATGGAACACGCAACAAGAGACAAACTTTCGCAATATGTTGCGCGAGAAATCAAAGAAGGTAGAGGTACAAAACGAGGTGGAATCGTACTTGACCCTTCACCGATACCTGAAGAACAAATCCCATTTTTGCAGAAAACTGTAGGCATGGGAGGCAGACTTCGACGTTTTTACCACTTTGGAATAGACCCTTTCAGAGATAAACAAGAGATTTACCCAAGTTGTCACTATATGATGGGGGGCATCCGGATTGATGAGAGGGCAGAATCAAGTATTAAAGGACTCTACGCCTGTGGTGAAGTGAGTGCTGGAGTCCATGGTGCTAACAGAATGGGATCAAATTCCCTTGCTGACACGCAAGTTTTCGGAAAACTGGCAGGAATGCATGCTGCTTTGCATGCTTCACAAAACGAAGCGCCACCGATAGATATGGAGGACGCGGAAAAAGAATGTGAAAGGGTCAATGATTTACTAGCACTTGGAAATAAGAACGGAATTAAACCAGTGGATATCAAAAGCAGGATCAGGCAACTTATGTCTGAATATGTTGGTGTCATCAGAAGTGGAGAAGGTTTAAGAAAAGCAATAGCCGAGCTTGATAGGATTTCTAGAGAAGATCTATCCCACGCGTATATTGCATGTAAAACAAGATGCTATAACAATTCGTGGATCGAATTGCTAGAAACCTGTAATATGGTTCTCGTTTCTAAGATGATTGCTCGTTCAGCCTTAAATCGAACCGAAACCCGAGGTGCTCACTACAGAGAAGATTTTCCTGGCCGAGATGACCAGAAATTTCTGTTTCATATTTCAGTAAAAAAGGTAAATAATGAGATGCGGCTATCAAAACTCCCAATAACAGTTTCAAATTGATCAGGGGATTTGTTTTGGAAAGTCCTGTTTGGAAGGTCTTACGCCAAGAATCCAGAGACACGGTTACTATAGATCTGTTTAGGTATGATCCTACAAAAGAAGCCAAGCCAAGACGCGAAGCCCACGAAATACCCTTTTGCAAGGGGATGAGCATACTGCATGTGTTGAAGTATGTGCATGATAATATCGATGATTCTTTAGCTTTTCGGTATTCATGTGAAAATGAACTTTGCGGGTTATGCGGAGTTTTTGTAAATGGGAAACCTGTTCTCGCTTGTAGAGAGGAGCTAATCAGTAATCCTACTGTGATAGATCCGCTTCCTGGTTTCCCAGTAATAAGAGATCTCGCAGTAGATACATCACGTCTTGAAGGTAAAATGGAACAATTATTTTTCGGCATTCACAAGCCTAAGAAAGAGGTCTCACGAATGTTACCACTTTCAGCGATCCACGCAAACAATATGACCGCTTGCATTGAATGCCACATTTGTGACACTGTATGCAACGCTGCAAAGTTTTCCTCAGAAAAGTTTGTCCAGCCCGAAGGCATTGTCAAGCTAATCAATTTCTTGCCTTTCCCTTGTAATAGAAAAGAGAAAGAAGCAATTTACGAAAGGCTTTATTATTGTACACTGTGCTGGGAATGCACGGAGGTTTGCCCTCGGGACGTTCAAATAACCGATTTCGTACTAGCTTTGAGAAACTTCGCGACCAAGAAAGGTTACTTTCCAGCCCCATTCAAAAGAATTGTTAAGTCACTCTTTGTAACTGGACACGAGTTTCCCTTCACTGGATTCACTAGTAAACTTCGAGGTCAGTTGTGCTTGAGTGAAAAACCTCAACTGGCTATCAATGTCCCGCAGGCTCTTGAAGAGGTTCAAAGGCTGATGAAACTTGTTGGTGCAAGTCACCTGTTGGAATCGACTGAGGTGAAAGACTGAAGGAATACGCATTGTTTCTTGGTTGCCTCATACCTGCCAGGCTCCCCTATCTAGAAGCCATATCCATCAGGGTTTTAGAGAGATTTGGGATACGGATCAAAGCGATGAACGGTACCTCATGCTGTCCAGACCCTATCGTGTCAGAATCGTTTGATGGCAAAGCTTGGCTAATGATTGCTGCTCGAAACCTCTCAATTGCCGAGGAAATGAAATCTGATGTTTTGACTTTGTGCAACGGATGCTTCTCGAGTCTCTCAAGGTCAAACTACCTGCTTAAAGGAGACGTTAATCTGAAGGAGGAGATAAACAATTACTTACGTCAGGTCAATAGAAAAATCAGTGGAACAATTGACGTGAAACATGTAGCAAAAGTTGTTCATGATCTTGGACCAAAGAAGATAAAGAAACAATTGCGGAGGCAATTGAAGCAATGGAGAGTTGCCTCCCATTACGGATGTCACTTGGTCAGGCCAAGCAGTGTTCTCAACCTAGATGATCCAATTAGGCCTATTATCATTGACAAAATCATAGGTTGGATTGGAGCCCAGCCAATTGATTACACGCGTAAGATGCTTTGTTGCGGGGCTGGAATAAAAGAGATTAGTCCCGAGTCGAACCTTGCCATGTTGAGGGAAAAACTAGCGAGCGTAAGAGCGGCTGGCGCGAACTGTGTCGCAACTCCATGCCCTTTCTGCTTCATCCAACTTGACATGGGGCAAGAGGAAGTTAACCGGAAATTCAATGAAAACTACCATATTCCAGTATTCTACTTGACACAGTTAATAGGTCTCGCGCTAGGTTTCTCAGCCAAGGATGTAGGATTACAGTTCCACAAAACGAGATTAAAAAGCTTTCAAGAGCTTCAATACATCCCAAGGCGCGCGGATGAAGAATAAACGAATATTATCCTCATAGATACCCAGCGCCCGTTGTACATTAAATATGTATGGACTTCTGCGGAATGAGAATCTTTGCTAACTCGATAACATCCTTCATTCTTTCGAGATCATCTATTGAAGTAACTATTTGTTCTAGTATTTTTTCCCCAGTAACTCTTGTTGCTAGACTCCTAAACTTCTTTTTCACTTCTTCTTGAGTCATTGGGTTTTCTGGACTACCCTTAGGGTAATCCACTCTATCTGGGCCGAATACACTTCCATCTTCCATCCTAATTTGAACTGTGACTGAATGTCGATAATCTGGTCCTAGTCTATCAAGTTCTGGATCAGCGACGACCTCTATTTTCTTAATCAAAGATAGAACCTCTGGATCCACGATTTTATCATCTGTATACTGGTTCACGAAGGCTTCTCCTTCCAACAACATCACGGATATACCGTATGCCAGATTCATCTGAGCTGATGTAATGCTCTGTGGTCTATATTCCCATCCGACGTGTTTTTTTGTAGCCGTGGTTGTTTTGACAACTATTTTTTCTATTATACTTGTATCGATTAGGTATTCTTTCGCCAATGCACCTGCGGCATCAATCGCTGTATGACAGCTAGCAGAGCACGCGTAAGGTTTTATCCCTGTATTAAGTATCTCGAAATGTTTTCCGAGCCCAATAGTCAACTTGCTCAAATCGCACTCATCAGAAACCGTGGAGCAAAATCCACCGTACTCAGCCTCAAGTATATTATCTATTCCTGTGAAACCTTGTTCGGCAAGTAAAGCGCCTATAACCCCGCTTTGGGATGCCCTGCCAGCATGCATACGCTTAACCATTGCTCCATATTGAGCTGCCATCAGACCGGCACCCTGGGTCCCAGCTATTCCAAGCGCGTTTATCGTTTTGTTCTTATCCAAATTCAGAACTTTGGCAGCTGCAGCAGCTGCTCCAAATGGTCCACAATTGCCAATGGGATGGTACCCACGTCTTAAATGTGAAACTCCAACACTCATTCCAACTCTTGTGACAACCTCGTACCCAGCTAGAACCGCCGTCATGAATTGTTTACCATCTATTCCCCCCTTTCGTTCAGCAACGGCCAGAGCAGAAGTCACGGTGACTGGTCCTGGATGCAGTATGGCAGTTCTATGTGTGTCGTCAAGTTCGAAGCCATGAGCCATTGTACCGTTAGCTAACGCTGCATTTTGACACGAAGTCTTTATTCTGTGTCCCCAAACTTGTGATTCTCTTTTTCTATCCCAATCTTTCACAAAATCGGCTATTAATTTCCCCCACGGAGTTGTTGACCCAAAAAGTCCTACGCCGATAGTATCCAGCACATGCAATTTGATTGAATCAATCACTTCTCGCGGGACGTCCTCGTATTCCAAGCCTACAACGAAATTCGCCAACTCTGCAGTAGGAGATTTGATCATATCAACCATTCCTGTAGTCTACTGATCATCAAAACAGTCATGTTTCAAGTGCCAGCTAGAGCAATTACGCGAGCGCCTTCACTTATTACTGAAGGAGTCATTACTCTGACGACATATCCATCCGTCGAAACTATAACTTCTCCAGTTTTTTTGAGCGAATAAAGATTGTATATTTTTGCAACCGTTTCCCCTTTAGACACCTTACTTCCTAATTCAATCATCGGGAAATAAAGCCCGCCATAAGGTGAATAAACTTGAACCCACTTGTCTGAGATCACGTATTCTTTTGGCAATTCTTCAGGTTCTCCTTTAATCATTCCAAGATGCTTCAGCACGTTCTCAACACCAAGAACTCCCATCTCAACCCATCTCTCCTCTATTCTTCCACTTTCACCAAGCTCTATGACCAGTTTCGGAACAGTGAATTTTTCCTCGCTTTGTATGATTATGTTAAGACCAAAGGCCTTGGCGAGTTCAAGCGATTTCTGTGCTGGTCCTTCTGTGTAAATGAAACAATTCTGAGCATCAACACCCGTGTGTATGTCTATTACGTAATCTGCTTTGGAAATAACTTCCTTCCACAGAATGTAAGCCATTCTATCGGTTAGCCCACTTTGAGGTTTTCCTGGGAGAGCGCTATTCATATCAGCATATTCATGTGGAGTGAACTTCGTCACCTTTCCTCTAAGAGACAAAGGATTTTGAACCGGAACCGCAATTACCGCACCGTTCAGCTTGTCTGGACTTATCTGCTCCATTACTCTTCTAATCACCTCTATTCCAGTAAGTTCTATACCGTGAATTGCCGCTCCTAAATACAGTTTAGGACCTGGGAATAGTCCATTAATTATGAAGAAAGGTATTTCAACTGCGGATCCGTCAAATGTTTCGGCTGCTTTTATAGTGCCTGAACCTTTAGCCCCACTCTTCACCGAGACGGTTGCGATTTTGAATTCCACAGTAATATTTCCTCTCAGTTGCGAGTCAATTCTATTAGATCATTTATGTCTTTTAGCTCCTCGAGTTTTTCAATGATTGAGATGATCTTGCTAACTTTGCTGTCTGGCAAAATCCCTCTTGCCTGAGAAGAGAATTTTTCTTCTAGAAGTTCTGATGTTGGATGCGGCTCTATGGATTGAGCTGTTAGTTCTTTGCCCTTCTTCGTAATTATTGTTAATTTAGCTGGCATTGTGAAATCCTTCCCCTCGTACTTTCCAAACTTCTTTTCCAGTTCTGGATCGCGAACGAAATCCATTTTCTTTGCAAGCTCAAGCGTCTCCTTGTCCTTGATTTTCTCTTCGGTAAAGGTGGATAGGTCAACTTTCCTATCCTTTATTGCTCTCGCAACAACATAGGGTAAACTAAATTGTGCAGCCATAACGCTTTGGGGTTCGTATCTTTCAGGCATTGCAATCGTTGTCGTTTGCACTTTGGTTACATAGGCTATGATCTTCTTGATGTCCTGTGGATTGAGTTTTTCTTTCTGAACTAGATCCAAGGTAGCGGCGATATACGCATGAGTGTAATGACAGCAAGGAAAGAGTTTGAAATCAAGGTATGCCGAGTAGAATTCTTCTCCCAAGCTATGAGTTGTTTCTGCCAGATTGAATTTTTGGTCTGAAAAGCATTTCATAAAGCCGCCATCTTCTGCCTCCATCACCCAAGCTGGACCTGGGAGGCCTTGTTTCGCCATGTAGCACGAGGTCAGTCCATTTTCAGCTGCTTTGCCACAGAATATGGCTTTCGTTCTCATCCCCTCAGCTGCGTAGGCGTGTATTCCTAAAGCCTGGGAACCAGCCAAGCCAAATGCCATTGTCATCTGATCAACATTCAAATTTAATAGTTTACCAGTCGCAGCTGCTGAACCAAACGGACCGCAATGTCCAGTTGGATAAAATCCAAGAGCTCTCATTGTCGAATTGTCGATGGCCATGCCAACTCTAAACACAAGCTCATAACCAGCTATGACCGCTGCCAAAAATCTTTTTCCATCTAATCCTTCCTTTTCAGCCACGGCAAGCGCAGCAGGAACGGTCGCTGTCTGCATACAGATGTCAGCCCCACACGCGCTGAAATCGCTTCCCTCGTTTGCTACTGCGTTTACAAGAGCTGCGTGAGGAACCGACACTTTGCGGCCTGTGCCAATAATGGTTGCATCAGTGGTTTTGTCATATTCCAGTACGGCATTCCGCACCGTCGTCGCCTCCAATGAGTTTAACCCGCCCATCATGTTTCCAAAGGAATCTAGAATAGATTTTTTCACATGGCTTACAACCTCAAGAGGAATTTTATCATATTCCAATGTAGAAACGAATTTCGCCATAATTCTTGTCGCTGATTTCATCCAGCCACCAAACCCTAATGCCACTCGCTGGCGGAAAGATTTAAGACTTTTGGAACTCTAGTTTAGGTCTGAGGAACGGCTTGTGAAAAAAACCGCAAGGCTACGTAGATTGCTTGAAAGTTCTGAGATTTTGGTAGCCCCAGGGGCTACAGACGCATTTATGGCAAGAATCATCGAGGAGGCAGGATTTCCGATAGTGTATGTTACGGGAGGAGGCGTTTCCAATACATTAGGTTATCCTGATGTTGGATTGGTCACCATGTCGGAAATGGTGACACGAGCAAAATGTGTAGCTGACTCTGTAAATGTTCCCACGATCTCTGATGCAAACACAGGTTACGGAAATCCGATAAATGTGATACGAACGGTTAGAGAGTTTGAACGAGCTGGAGTTGCAGGTATACATATCGAAGATCAGGTGACGCCCAAGAGATGCGGACATTTTTCCGGCAAGGAAGTAATTTCTGCAGAGGAAATGGTTAGAAAAATTGAGGCAGCCATAGAAGCCAAGGAAGACGAGGACTTTGTTGTTATAGCTCGTACTGATTCAAGACAAGTTTATGGCATAGAGGAAGCTATCAAGCGAGGAAGGAAATATGCAAAAGCAGGTGCTGATCTTATCTTTGTGGAAGCGCCACAAAGCATTCGAGAATTAGAGATCATCGCTGACTCTATTGACGCTCCGTTGGTCGCAAATATAGTTGAAGGCGGCAAAACGCCTTTGGTCAACGTCAATAGATTAAGAGAAATGGGATATCGTCTTGTGATATTTGCCAATACCGCTTTGAGAATTGCCGGCAAAGCAGTTAAGGAGGCGATGGCTATGCTGCATAGTGAGGGTACAACTGAAAGTCTGCTAAACAGAATGCTTTCGTGGGAAGAACGCCAAAGAATAGTCCGCCTTGAGACTGTTCAAAATCTAGAAAAAAAATACATAAAATAGACTCTTGGACTCAATCAAGTCCTTTTATTTGTTCAGGTTTTTCGGTAACATGTTATCGCCTTACAGATATTACAGACAACAAGGAACAAATGCCTCAGTGCGCGTTGTGGTAACTGCGCGCATACGTGTTCCTAGGTTCAGTTCTAAAGTGTAACAAGTTGAGTCCCATTCTCTTTCTTAGGAATGATCTATGAAGTGATACGAGACTCTTGAGACCTTGTTCGGCAACGTCGATTTATCCTTTGCCAAAGAGATTCTGAACGATTGTTATCATGCGATTGGCTCTCGTGGGAGACCACCTAGGAGTCCGCTTGGCCTTTTCAAGGCGCATCCGCTCAGGAGGTTGAGACACGTTCCGAGTTACAGGACGCGGGTAAGGCAGCTGTGGAAGGATAAGAGGTTGAGGAGGCTGTGCGACAAGGTTGTGAACCTCCGACGGCATAGCCATCCTCTCCAGATTCAAGAGCAGGGTCTGACCTGAAAGGCTGATGAGATTCGTTGATCGATCGATCAGGCGAGAAACCTTGGCCATGGATTCAACCTTCATTAAAGCCCACAGCCGCCGAAGACTTGAAAACCGCACGGGCTACAGCGATCAGGAGAAGGTTTGGAAGAGGGGTCAAGACGAGGGACCTAGGCTACAGGCTTCATCTGGCGCGTGCGCCGCGCGAGGGCCTACAGGAAACCCGTCGGAGTAGACCGCGTCTTCAGCAGGCTCAAAAACCTTGCAGGCGTGACCCAGCAAAACCTGAGGGGACTGGCCAAAATCGCGTTCCACGCCCAACTATGCATACTAACCGTGTTACATGTGAGCCGCCCTCAACACACATAGACCAAGCAAAGCAAGAAGCATAAGACACTTCGCAAAATAATTAGGGAAAAGCATTCACGCCCATTTTGGGAAGGCGATCATTCAAACCGTAAAGATACCAAGTTCGCACCAAGCCAGCACAGGAAAAACAAACGTGCGAGTTTCTCAGAGTTTTTTGTAGGGCTCACGAGCAATGAATCTTCCCTGTCCCTTCTTTCCGCAGAATCTCTCGTTTCTATATATAATGTCTCCTCGCAGGATAGTGGTTTCCGGGTAGCCTTTCACTTTCCAGCCTTCATAGATATTGTAGTCGTTTCTTGAGTGAAGTCTCTTGGTCGTGATCGTCACTTTTTTCTCCGGGTCGAAGATGGTGATGTCCGCATCGCTTCCAATGGCTATAGTGCCCTTCTTTGGATATAAACCGAACACCTTAGCCGGATTACTGCATAGAATCTCGATCAGTCTGTTCAAAGAGATTCTTCCTTTTCTGACGCCTTCCGAGTACAGCATTGGGAGCAAAGTCTCTATTCCAGGGACTCCGACTCTGACCTTGTCGAAAGTGTCGCCCAACTTCTTCTGTCTAGTAGTTGAGACAGAGTGGTCAGTGGCTACAAGTGCAACGTCCCCTCTTGCCAACCCTTGCCATAGGGCTTCACTGTCTTCTTTAGTTCGTATTGGCGGGGCGCAGACGAAGTTTCGTCCGTCTTCTCTGAGGTACACGTCATCCGTCAGAAGCAAGTATTGCGGGCATGTCTCCGCAAGTATGTCAAGGCCTCTGTCACGCGCTTGAGTAATCGCAGCCAATCCCTCCTTCGTTGATAGATGGAAGAAATACAGGCTCGCTCCAGCATTTTCGGCAAGTATTATTGCCCTTTTCACAGCTTCCTCCTCAGCGAAACTCGGTCTGCTTAAACTGAAATGGGCGACCGTCTTTTTACCTTCCTTCAGAAGGGTTTCAGTAAAGTAGCTAATAATACTGTCGTTTTCCGCATGCACTCCGAGCAGCCCGCCATGCTTCTTCATAGCCAAGAGGGCGCTGAATAGCATCTCGTCATCAATCATGACGCCCTCTTTTCGATAGGTCATGAACATTTTGAAGCTTGGACAACCGTATTGGATCACTTTTGGAATCTCAGCCAGGGTAGCCTCCGTTAGATCCGTTACCCCTGCATGCAGAGAATAGTCTATGCAGACCTTCGGATCAGCATTCTGTCTACGGGCCTCAACCTCCTCCAAGATGGTTTTTCCTTTCTTTTGAATGGCAAAGTCTATAAGTGTTGTTACTCCGCCGCATGCCCCAGCAATAGAGCCCCATTCGAAGTCATCTGGATTTACCGTTCCCATCCAAAGCATTTCCAAATGTGTATGTGCATCAATTATCCCCGGAAAAATAAGTTTGCCCTTGGCATCGATAACTTCTTTAGCTTGCCCTGAAAGGCTTTTAGAGATAGATGCAACCTTCCCATCTTCGACGCCTATCTCTGCCTCAAAAATATCGGAAGCTGTAACGATAGTTCCATTCTTAATGACCAAGTCCAATTGGGAACCTCCAGCCATAGATGATTCAATCGCATTTAAGAGTTTTTGGGGAGTGATAGAAGACTTCAAGAAATACAGTAGACTCTATGAGTCTTGTTCATGGCCCGCCTTATCAATAAACTAATCTAGTGCTCTGCCCCTCGTCTGTATGGAATGCCGAGACTCTTAGGCTCCGCTCCTTTAAATTTCGAACTAATAACAAGGATGATTATGCCTATTGTGTAAGGTAAAGCTAAAAAGACTTCATAAGGTAACCCTGAGATGCTCAGCTGAAGAATAAACTGAATTTTTATGAAAAAGCCGAAAATGAGTGCCCCAACAGTCCCCCAAAAAGGGTTCCATCTTCCTAATCTAACCATTGCAATTGCAATCCATCCATCACCTGCCGTTATGTTATTTGTCCAGCTTCCCGTTTGGCCCAGTGTAAAGAAACTTCCTGCTAAGCCGGCAAAAAAGCCGCAAATAATTACGCATACATACCTTAAAAGAAAAACACGCACACCTATTAGGTCTGCGCCCATGGGATTCTGACCAACCGCCGAAACTCTTAACCCGAAAACCGTTTTATTCAATACGAAATAGGTAACAAAAACCAAAATCAACGCGGCATAGACCATCCAATTCTGTTCGCCTATCACTCCTATTATGGGGATATCTGAAACAAAAGGAATAGATAACCGCGGAAATGGTGTGAGGTAAACCACTCCCCGAGTGTTAAATATAATCGACCACCAAATATAATTACTTAAGCTTAACCCTAAAAACCAGATGCCTATACCTAAAATTACCTGATCGACACACAAGCTTATTGAAAGAAAAGCAATTATTCCTCCTAACGCTATTCCCATTATGAGCGCAGCTACCAGACCCATGGCTAGGCTACCAGTGATCGCAGCCACGGTGAAGCCTGTTGAAGCAGACATTAACATAATACCTTCCATTCCTACGTTCAATACACCGGATCGTTCGGCAAAGGTTAATCCTAATACTGCAAGAATAATAGGAGTTGCTGTGACGAGCGTAGACTCTATAAGTGCCTCAATCATCGTCTCGATCATCGCGCCTTCCATTTATTTTTCCGAGTTTACTTATGATCATCATGAGGATTTGTCTGAATCGATCTATCATCGTTATTATTCTGGTCCTCAGCATGGCGATTAATATGGTTATGGCCGTAATGCTGTTAACTAGCATTATTGGAACTTGCATTGTTATTTGCGTGTATTGTCCTCCAATGTAAAGTATAGCAAAGTAAATCGAGCTAAAGATTGACCCGATAGGATGCTGGGTTGCTAGCATTGCAACTGCTATACCCACATAACCGTAGTTAGATGAGAGACCGAGCACCAAAACGTTGGACACGCTCATCAACATGAATACTCCAGCTAGGCCGGCTAGTCCTCCACCAATAAGCATGACAATGATTGTCATCAATCCTTTGTTAACTCCAGCTTGTCTTGCCGCAAGCGGATTTCCACTTAGTGTCCTGATTTCATATCCCCAACAGGTCCTTGATAAAAAGAAGTAAGTGATCAAAGCTAAAAGTAATGATGTTAATGTCAAAGTGTTTAAGGGCGTGCCAGCGAAAAAAGTTAGTCTGCCCCACTGTGGCATTGGCAAAGATAGATTTCCTGCTTGCCTAGCGTCTCTTAGGGGCCCGCTGGGGCCTACACTCCAACTAACTATGAACATCGCGATATAGTTCAAAAAAACTGTCGTGACAATTTCATTGGCATTAAACTTTGCCTTCAATACGCCAGCAATTCCGCCCCATAAAGAACCACATAGGGTGCCTACAACAAGCAACAGCGCCGCGTTTCCCTGCGTCCCCAACGCGGTAAATACATATGTGGCGGCGAACGCTCCCATTAACAATTGACCCTCAGCACCTATATTCCAGACGCCGGCTCTAAATGGAACTAGTGCGCTCAGACCAGTTAGTAAGAGAATGCCTGCAAGTACTATCGTGTCGGTAATCCCTCGAATACTTCCCAAAGAACCAAGAATTAGGCTTTGGTATAGCTTAAATGGGCTAATACCGATTGGAATGACGAAGAGACTGCCAATGGCTGACGCTATTAGTATTGTCAGTAATGGATAGACCAAATTTCGCAGTTCCATGTTTTACTACTCTAATCTTTACCTGTGAGCATTATTGAGCCAATTTCATTGATTCCGAGCCTTGCGGCGGGGAAAGAACCAGCAACTGAACCTTCGAAAAAGATGATTATTGTATCACAAAGTTTCTTTATCTCATTTAAGTCCTCAGATATTAAAACTATCCCGACTCCTTGACCCTTAAGTTCAAGAATTCTTTGCCATATTTTGTATGTGGTACTAATATCAAGGCCCGCTGTTGGATTTACCAGTATTAGCAAATTTATATCTTTTCTGGAAAATTCGCGGGCAACTATGAGTTTTTGCATGTTACCTCCTGAAAGAAGCTTTGCAGGCGCGTCCACGCTCACTGTCTTCACGTCAAATTTTTTCACACAACCTTCGGCGTGGTCTTTCATGATATTTAATCTTAATATATTCTTGTGTGAAAAAGGTTCTACATCATATTGAGTTAGCATTAGGTTTTCCGCTACGGTGAAATCTGGGATTAAGGCAACAAAATTAGCACCTGGCGGTACGTAGCCCACACCCAGTCTGATAATGGTCTTGGAACTAGACTTCGTTGTAGTGATATTATTAATCTCAATGACGCCTTTGGTTGCTTTTCTCAACCCCATGATGACTTCAGCCAACTCCAACTTTCCGCTCATTGAGCACCCGGCAAGACCCACTATTTCGCCTCTTTTTACGCTAAGACTAATGTCTCTCAATACGCACTTTCCATTGTCATTCTTATGAGAAAGATTCTTAATCGAGAGAACCGTGTCCGAAATCGTGGATTTGGGGTTTTGCAGTGAAAAATCTATTTCCTCACCCGCGACCCCTATTACAAGATCAGTTTGTGTTATTTGCGTAATTGGCTTTGAAAGTACTACGCTGCCCTTTCTTAGAACAGTTACTTCGTCCGCATAATTTAGAACTTCATCAAGTTTATGAGTAGAATACAATATTGCCAAATCTCTTTTTGTTAGCAGCAACCTCAGAGCTTTGTACAATTGGTCGGCCTCTTGAGGGGTCAGCATAGATGTCGGTTCGTCCAGAATTAATAAGTTAATATTGCAACACAATGTCCTTACAATTTCAATTTTTTGACGCTCTTCATAAGCCAAGGAATCTATTGAAGATTCTAGATCCAGTTCGTAGCCTATATCTTTCTCTTTATCAGCCAGAGCTTTACCCGCCCTGACCAGTTGTGGAACAAAACCTCCAGAAAAATCTCTTAGGAGTACTAAGTTCTTAATTGCATTCAATGAACCTATGAGACTGGAATGTTGATGTACCATCATCATGCCTTTATTTATAGCATCCCTGGGCGTTGAAATTGAAACCGGGTCTCCTCGAATAAATATTTGCCCTTCGTCTGGTTGATAATATCCCATCAAAATATTCATGAAGGTGGTTTTGCCGGCCCCGTTTTCCCCTATTAATGCATGCATTCTTCCTTCTTTCAGTTGAAGACTTACCGATCTATTGGCGACTACTCCAAAAAAACTTTTGCTTATGTTCTTGGCAACCAGAAGAACATCCGAGTTACCCACTGCCACATCCTAGCTCTCCAATTAACGGTTTGGCTTTAATGGTCTTTCTGACGTCAATAGTCTATTGCTCAGGTTCCGCTAGGAGGCATTGTCCCATTGACCACAGGTAACTTGAACGTTCCTGCACTGACTTGATCCATTATGCTGTTAATCATGTTCTTTGCCTGTTGAGGTATTACCTGCTCAAGATTCGTGTTATAAGGTGCCAGCTTAGCGATACCTTCGCCAAGTCCCATAGTCCAATAACTGTTACCGAAGGTTCCTCCGTCTATCGCTTTTATGGCAGTTATGATGTATGCCGTCGTATTGTATAGTACGCTTGTTAGAACTACATTCGGTGCTAAATGCTTTTGGTCCCAATTGTAGCCTATAGTATAAACTCCTTTCCTTCCGAGCTCAGCTATTGCTCCTTCAGTCATTCCATCTCCCGCTGGGACAACTACGTCAGCTCCAGCATCTACGAGGGCATCCGCAGCAGACGCCCCTTTGACAGGATCTGACCAGTCGCCTGTGAATAAGTATACACCTTTCACGTTAGGGTTGATAGCGCGCGCGCCTGCCATCAACATGTTGTAGAGCCTTGCATTATCAGGGAAGTCAAACGCAGACATCCAGCCAATAAGATTCTTCTCCGTCACCGCACCAGCAATTATGCCAGCTAAGTAGTAACCTTTGTAAAGATCCCAAGCATATACAGCGACATTGCTTCTGACATCGGTGGGCGACCATCCACCGCCACCTAAGAAATTTACCTTTGGATACTTATCTGCAAGTTCTACCCCAACACTCTCGATCAGCACTTCCGGCACTACGATTAAGTTACAGCCCTGTGCTATATATCCCTCAATGACCGACTTAAGTTCCGCAACTTGGATACCAAAACTCTTGGAAACTATTATTGGCCTCTCTGTGGAGTTTAGCGCCTTCACGGCCTCATCAATGCCATACGACATGGAGTCGGCATACGCTGAGCCTTGTTGGACAAAATCGACCAGTGCTAGTCTTAGGACATTCCCCTGATGGGTGGTAGTGATCCCCGGGTAATAAACGAAAGCCACATAACCTGCAACGACTAGTATTGCCACTAAGACTATTGATATCAATACTAACTTTTTCATTTTATCGCTATCCCCGCGTTTGAGATCAGTTGACCCTCCATTTAATATTTTCGGTTCGTTATCTGAAAGCGTTTCTTGGTGTATCCGCGCGCACGCGCACAAAGATGTACGCAGGGAATGCTTATTAAACCTTAAATATCAGGGTTTAGAAAGAAAGTCTTGGGTAAAGTAGATTGGCGGCTCAACTCCCACCATTCAGATATTTTGAGCCGAGAACTTTGAGAAAAGCGGTTTCACTTTTAGCTCAACACGAAGAAAAAGCTAGAGTACTCGCAGGCGGTACTGATCTGCTAGCTTTAATGAAAAGGGGCCGGATTACACCAGAGTGCGTGTTAAACATTTCTAAGATTAGAGATCTGAGTCATATCGGTCACGGTGAAGACGGAAGCCTGCGAATCGGCGCCTTGACAACGATCCGTGCCATCGAGGATTTTACCCCTATTCGAGAGAATTTTGCGTTACTTTACGAAGCAGCCCACGCTTTAGGATCAATTCAGATACGTAACATAGCTACGATCGGCGGCAACATTTGTCGAGCTTCTCCTTCAGCAGAAATGGCTCCACCATTGCTCGCTCTGGATGCCAACGCGATAATTATCAGTCAAGAAGGTATGCGTAAAGTTCCCCTAAACAAATTCTTCGCTGGCCCTGGCATCACTGTCCTCAGAGCTAATGAGCTTTTAACAGAAATCCAGGTGCCAAATCTTCTTCCTCGTACAGGTACAGCATTTCTGAAGATATCAAGAACCTGTATGGATTTAGCCAAGGTCAATATTGCTGTAGTGCTCAGGGCTACAACTCGGGTTTGTGATGATGTCAAGATAGCGGTTGGAGCTGTTGCTCCTGTCCCAAAAAGGGCAAGGAAAGCAGAAGAATTACTTAGAGGCAAACAATTGGCTGAAAAGACTATCGAAGAAGCATCTCAAGTGGTCGCGGAAGAAGTGGAGCCTATAACCGATGTACGTTCAACTGCTGAATATAGAAGGGAAGTGAGCAAGATTCTGGTGAAGCGTGCGATAAGTATAGCATTCAGGAGGGCTGAGGATTGAATAATAAGAGACAAATAAGACTTATTGTCAACGGAGAACCCTATAAAGTAAGTGTTGAACCTAACAAGACCCTTCTGGAATTGTTGAGAGACTATCTGGGATTAACAGGAACGAAACATTCATGCGGACTTGGTGAATGTGGTGCTTGCACTGTCCTTGTTGACGGAAAGCCCGTTCCCTCATGTCTAACGCTAAGTATCGCGATGGACGGAAAGAGTATCCAGACCATAGAAGGAGTTGCTAGTAAAGGGGTTCTCCACCCTATTCAGAAGGCATTTGTGGATCATGGTGCTCTTCAATGTGGATACTGTACTCCGGGATTGATATTAACTACCAAGGCATTGCTGAGTGAAAACTCCAGACCAACCGAAGAGGATATTTCTGAGTATCTTAAAGGTAATTTATGTCGATGCACTGGTTATACTCAAATAATAGAAGCTGTCATAGATGCGGCCGTTAGATTGGAAAAAAGTGGCGGTGGGCACGTTACCGAGCAAGGTGGTGATTTTCACTCTGAGTTTAAGGATGAATGCGCAATAGTTGGAAGGAAAATGCCCGCAAGTGATTCCCTTGAGAAAGTCACAGGTTCAACGAAATACACGTCTGATCTGAAGCTACATAAGATGCTATACGCAAAAGTAAAAAGGAGCCCCTACGCGCACGCCAAGATAAAAAGTATCGATGTAAGTGAAGCCAAATCGAGGGATGGGGTGAAAGCAGTGATAACATATGAAGATTTGCCGGACATCAGATATGGCTATAACCTTTTGGATGAGTATTTTCTGGCACGCTCAAGAGTCAGGTATGTTGGTGAACCTGTAGCAGTAGTAGCTGCCGAGAGCATGGAGGTTGCTGAGAGGGCCGTTGATGCCATTAAGGTCGAGTATGAGGAACTTCCGGCGGTTTTCGACCCTGAAGAGAGTATGAAGCCAGATCCTTCAACAATAATACATGAAGATCTCTCAAGGTATGAACGGCTAATTCCCATGACGAAGCTAGACGTGTCGAGACCAAATGTGCTTGATTATACGAAAATTCAAAAAGGAGACGTCGGAAAAGGCTTCGAAGAGGCGGATTTCGTAATAGAGAACAAGTTCATAACTCCCATGCAACAGCATTGCGCAATGGAAACGCACAATGCAATCGCCGAAGTTGGATCCGACGGAACTATCACGATCTGGAGAGATACTCAAAAGCCCTACGTGCTCCGTGATTGGATCTGCAAGATTTTCGGAGTCCCTCCTTCAAAAGTGAGGATAATTGTTCCGGAAGTGGGCGGAGGTTTTGGAGGGAAAACTGAACCGAAGATGGAACCACTTTGTGTTGCTTTGGCTCTGAAAACTAAGAGACCTGTGCGCATCACGTTTACAAGAGAGGAGATTTTCTCCTGCACATCCAACAGACATCCTTGTGTTGTGTACATCAAGGATGGAGTCAAAAAGAACGGAAAGTTGATTGCCCGCGAAATGAAGCTTGTATGGAATGCGGGGGCATATTGTGAATTGAGCGATTACGTAGCAAAGGCCGGAGCTATCAGTGCCGCTGCAACATACAACGTCCCAAACTTCAAGCTCGATAACTACGTCGTCTATACCAATACGCCAGTAAGCGGAGCCTTCCGAGGCTTTGGGTCTCCTCAGGTGCAATTTGCGGTAGAACAGCAGATGGATATAATAGCAGAGAAACTGAGTATCAATCCTGTGGAACTTCGAATAATGAACTGCCTAGACGAGGGCGACGAAAACGCTCTTGGAGAAAAAATGCATAGCGTTGGAAGCAAGAAATGTATTCAGAAGGTGGCTGAAAGATTAAGATGTGGCGAAATAGAAGAAAAAAGACATGGTTCTTTGAGAAGGGGTAGAGGCATTGCCCTTGGCAACAAGTACACAATCGCCGCCCCATCATGTGCCATAGTGGAAGTGCACCCTGCAATAGGAGCCGAGGATATCACAGTTGAAGTCAGGGTGAGTACGATCAACCTTGGGCAAGGCACCCACACCGTGTTCGCGCAAATAGCTGCTGAAGAATTCAAAATGCCTGTCGATAAAGTGAAGGTGGTAGGTGTGAACACAGCATTAACTCCGTATGACGCTTGTGGAACTGTATCCAGTAGGAGCACTTTCACAGTAGGAAACGCCGTTAAGCGCGCGTGCCAAGATGCGAAGAATCAAATATTGAAACTTGCCGTATCGAAAGGGTTGGCGGCAAGTGCCGAAAACTTAGAAATCAAAAGTGGAATGGTATACACAAAAGGCGTCAACCTTCAATCAATACCAATCAAGGACTTGTTCGCCTTCTGGGGCCTAGAAAGGTTTGTAGAGGATGCAGGAGTTATAATTGGAAAGGGCTTCTTCAATCCACCCACCGCATCTGCCTACTATCCGTCCGCCTGTTATACCCACTTCGCCAATGGTGCGGAGGTAGAGGTCGACCTTGAAACTGGTGAAATCAAGGTGATAAAACTGGTTACCGCTATCGAATTGGGAAAGGCTATCAATCCACTGCTGACTGAAGGCCAAATCTACGGGGGATTGGGAATGGGCATGAGCACGACGCTCTTTGAAAATATATTCCTAGATCACGGAAAGGTGATTAATAGCGATTTTACGGACTATAAGGTCGCCCGCACAGCTGATGTCCCACTGCACAACATGACAGAGGCTATAATATTAGAGAATGCACCTCACAGAGATGGACCCTTTGGAGCAAAGGGAATAGGAGAAGCGGTGACTGTAGGCGTTGCTCCTGCCATAGCAAACGCCATATATGATGCAGTAGGAGTAAGGATAAGGGAGATACCTATAACACCAGAGAAGATATTTGAAGCTCTGCAACAGAACAAATCTCACTAGCACAGCGCGCGTCAAGTTGACATGAAAATAGAAACATTGCTACTCTGGAAATCCAACCATTTACACCCTAGCCTCCGGTAATAGGCTGGAAAACGGTTAAGATGTCACTATCTTTTAATTTGGTCCCGAGTTCCCAGAGCGAAGATATATTTCTGTTATTCAGGAGAATCATGTATCGAAAAGGAAAATCAACATTTCCAGCTCGGATAACAATATCATCCAAAAACTCTCCTTCAACTTTTACCGATTTCAAAAGGCCCAACAGATCTGTCTGCTTTGTTTTGACCACCATCCTCTTCCATCTCATATTGCCTCCTGCGCCGAGTATCTTTATCAAGACTCTGGTCATTCAACTTCAATGAGTACTGTACATTGATACAGAAAAGCTTTCTGCAGTAAGCCCTAGCGCGTGTTAAGGTGGATCATTTCTCTCGCTTGTACGCACGGTTTTCGCTGCACGGTTTGAGAAGCCAACCAAAGAACCATATATATCTGGTCGGCGATCCCTCAGCATGGGCATAATCATTCTGGCCCTTCTTACCTCTTCAAGATCAAGCGTGGTTGATACAATGACATCTCCTTTCTCCTTCGCTTTTTTCAGTACCTTTCCTCGTGGGCTGACTATTAGGCTCCCACCGAAATATTCCACCGATCCCTCATTTCCCACTCTGTTCGCCAGAACTGCAAAGACTCCGTTCTGGAAGGCCATTGCCTTAGGCACCAATTCCCATACCGGTTGAAGAGTGTCAGGAGCTGAAGCAGCAACAAATATGACCTCTGCTCCTCTCAACGCTAGAATTCTCCAACACTCTGGAAACTGCCGATCATAGCACATTAGGATCCCAAAGTCACCAAATTCCGTTTTGAAAACAGGAAACGGGGATCCCGGCTTGAAGTAGAATCTCTCATTGGTTGTAAACCCAGTTTTATCATCCGGTGAACCGAACTTTCCCCCTGGTATATGTGTCTTCCGATATTTTCCTATTACGTTCCCCAACGGGTCGATTACTGCGGCAGTATTATAGTAGGTCTTTGCTGTTACCTTTTCGAATATAGGTGCAATGATGTAAACTCCATGTTCCCTGGCTTTCTTGGCCATCCTTTTGATTGTAGGGCCTGGAATGGGTTCCGCATAAGAGAAGACGTTGAAATCTCTCCTGAGAAAACATGCAAACTCGGTGAAAAAGGATTCCTGTAGAAGGATAATCTTGCTTCCATCCTCCGCAGCTTCGTCGATCATCCTCAAAGCCTTAAGAACATTGGCTTCTTTGTTATTGATTTTGCAGATCGTCTGAATTGCGGCAACCTTAACCTTCCGGTTTCCCATTCAATCCGCATCTCCTTTTTTTGCACAAACCTCAAGTTCTGCACGTATGCTGGTAGAAAACACTTTCCACTCAATTAAATATTGTCATATGGATCGGTTGACACATAATAATCACTGGGTCGCTGACACTTTGGTTGTCGATCGACTATATCGGTCCATGAACAAGAAAAGTACTTAAACATCAGGCGTAACTTCAAAAGACAGGTGAATAGATTGGGAAAAACGCTATCGGAAAAAATATTGAGTGCTCGGAATAAGATTGAGGCATATTCAGATGACATGATAGTAACGAAGATCGACTATGTGGCGGCGCATGATGGAAGTGGACCTTTGGCTATTAGATTGTTGAAAGAGATGGATTTCACAAGAGTATGGAGTCCTAGAAAGACACTATTTTTCTTAGATCATGCTGCACCCGCCTCTCGAAAAGAGTTGGCCAATGAGCACAAACTAATCAGAGAATTCTGTCGGACGAGCGGAGCACAATTTTCAGATGTTGGGGAAGGTATAATACATCAAGAATTGGTTGAAAAGTATGTTTCCCCTGGAAACGTTATTATTGGCGGGGATTCTCATACCTGTACTTCCGGTGCATTGGGAGCTTTTGCGACGGGAGTGGGTTCAACTGACGTTTCAATTGCCATAGTTTTAGGGAAGACATGGCTCAGAGTTCCTGAGACATATAAAATAGTCATAAATGGAAAATTTGATGATGGCGTGTATCCCAAGGACATGATATTGCACATCATAGGCAAACTAGGGGCAGACGGAGCTATATACAAGTCTTTAGAGTTCACTGGTGAAAACGTGAAAACTATGACGATGGATTCCAGATTCACCCTTACGAATATGGCTGTGGAGACCGGGGCAAAAGCGGGATTGATAGAGAGTGATGAAATTACTGAACATTACTTGAGAAGCATGGGTAGGGGGAAATTTTGCAACGACATTAAAGCGGATGTTGATGCTCAATATGCGCAAACATTTGAGTTCGACGCATCGAATTTGCCGCCTATTGTGTCGTTGCCTCATTCTGTCGACAACACGAAAACTATTGAAGAAGCAGAGGGAATAGAGGTGGATCAAGTTTTTGTTGGAACATGCACAAATGGAAGGATAGAAGATCTTCGAATCGTGGCAAGAATACTTAAGAATAGAAAAGTGCATCCGAAGGTGAGACTTATTGTAATTCCGGCTTCTAGAAGGATATATCTTGAAGCACTTAAAGAGGGCATAATTGAAACTATCGTTGACTCAAGAGGTGTGGTCTTGTCGCCGGGGTGCGGACCTTGTGCTGGTGTCCATCAAGGCATTTTAGGTGAAGGGGAAGTCTGTGTCTCAACACAGAATAGAAATTTCAAAGGCCGAATGGGTAATCCCGATGCGGAAATCTATCTAACAAGCCCGGCTACCGCGGCGGCAACGGCCTTGACAGGAGAGTTAAGTGACCCCAGAGATGTGATTTGATTGAAAATGCATGGCAGAGTTTGGAAATTTGGTGACGGCATAAGTACCGATGACATAATTCCTGGAAGGTATTTTCATTTGAGAGGAAAATTGCCTGAATTGGCAAAGCATGTACTTGAGGACGTAAATCCAGATTTTTCAGTGAAAGTCGAAAAAGGGGATTTTGTAGTTGCTGGCAGCAATTTTGGTCAAGGTTCTAGCAGAGAGCACGCGGCCACCACAATCAGGCTGATGGGTGTAAGTGCAGTATTGGCGAAAAGTTTTGCGCGCATATTCTATCGAAATGCAGTAAATGTTGGATTACCGGTGATCATGTGTAATACTGATCTCATTGAAAACGGTGATGAATTGGAGATTGATCTAAATGGTGGAATGATAAACAATTTATCTAAGAAGAAAAAGTTGAAGACAAAAGCTATTCCTAGATTTATGCTTCGCATTCTTGAAGATGGGGGACTGCTAAGACACATCAAAAAATATGGCAAATTTCAGATGAAATAAGTAACCCCAAAAACATCAACATTCACCATTCATACAAGGAGGGTTAACCAAGCACCTAGACGAGCCGGACGATTGGACTTTAAATCCTCATGTTCGTGCACATACTGGCTGAAGCTTCTCAGAATTTTTTAGTCGTTCTTTCTTTATTATGTGCTTTGGCAATAAAATGGTTTCCGCGCGCGAATGGTTCATTCATAACGATCCTTCAGTCGCCAGTTTGATTATCTCCTGCTCTGTCAGCCCGCTTAGTCCCAGTTTTTTAGCGGTGTATCCTTCCTTGAAATAATCAGTTTGATTGATCGTTGACCAGAGTTGAATGATCGCCTTAATGTTTGGAGTGTGAACTCCGAGCAAATCGCCGAGAGAAGCTATTGGAACCAGACCGTAGGGTACGTCTTCAGTCACAAATCTAAAGTGAAAGTCCTTCGGTCCTCTCTCACCTTCGTCCAAGTATGGCTTGCAGTTTTGAATAGCCTCATAGATATTATTCCCTTTTGCTCCGTACATCAAATATAGCCACTCAGTGGTAGATGTTACTCTTAATCCTAATTCTTTGGCGACGCCAGTTCTTTCATCATCTACAGCCTGTATAGTCCTACCAACCCCGGGTCCAACCCCATCTTTATAAAAAACATAGTTGCCCATTGTTCGTTCAGTTAGACCTGCATTTAGAAGCGTTATTGCTGGATGGAATATTGGATTTAGATTTTCAAGACTAGTTTCAAGCACATTAGTTGCAGCTATAAGCTGAGGATAGACGTTTCCCAAAACTTCAAGGACTTCTTTTGTTTTCTTGCTTGGAAAGGCGGCTATTGGTAGTTTTCTTTTTAAGCCATCAACAAATACGCTAGTCGGTCCAGTGATCCTACTGGAATAGATCAATATAGAAGTTTCAGCTAGCACGTTTTTCTTTCCAATTTTCCTTAGCTTATGCCCAAGTCTTAGACTCGCAAAGTTTCCTGTGTTGAATACTATAATCTGTTCATCTTTCAAGTGTGGGATACTCTTGTCAATCATGAATTCGTGTCCAAATGCGGGGACTGTAATCATTATTATATCGACATCTCCAATAGCCTCTCCCATGTCTGTTGTAGCCTTCACCTTTGCAAATCCTTCTCCATATACAGCTTCTCCAGTTATCTCGATTCCGCCGCGCTTGCGAATAGCCTCGATGGGTTTGGGCGATCGGTTAAACAAGTTTACCTCATAGCCTGCTAACGACAAGTCAGCGGCCATCGCGTATCCACCGTGTCCAGCTCCTAGAACCGCAAACCTTAAACCGTTTTTCATTTTTCCTCTGGCAAGTACTAGTGTTTTATCCCTAAAAGCATTTGTACTCCATGCTTCATATTTGTCTATTTGTGCGATATGGCAGGCGCGCGACTCATACCCAAATGGGTCAAGTCCAATCGCCCTACCAGGCTAGGGCAACCCCGCAAAGGTAACCCTACTTCAATATCCTGAGTTCTTAGCGCGCCGCGCTCTTTCTGGAAGTACTGATGCTAATTGCTAGAACATACTATCCAAAAAACTGGAAGCATGCTTTGTTTGTATTAAATCTCGCGCATGATATTGCAGAATAGCTTTTAAGCTTCGAATAGCAATGCTAGCCAGAGTTGAATAGTAGATGAATTGGAGGTAAAAGGTATTGTTGACTGTTGAAAGATTAAAGGGAATTGTGGCTGCTGTGGTGACCCCTTTCACGATCGATGATGAAATCGACATAGAAGCGCTTGCGAAATTGGTGAGTTACTTGGTTGAGAGGGGGATCCACGGAATTATGACCACAGGAGGAAACGGCGAGTTTCCACATCTGCTACCTGATGAAAGGAAGGAGGTTCTTGAGGTTGTAGTCGATTCCGTGAAAGGAAGGATTCCAGTGATAGCCTGCACTACTAGCTGTAGTATCAAGGAAACTCTCCTGTACACAAAACATGCAGAGGACGCTGGAGCAGAAGCCGCAATTTTAGTTCCGCCGTATTACTATAAACTGCCACCCGACGGACTCTTTAAATATTACAAGACTGTCGCTGAAGGAACCGAACTGCCTTTGATTGTTTACAATAACCCTGGATACACGAAAAACCCCATCCCTCCAAAGCTTATGTTCAAGATCTTGTCTATCCGCGGTGTCATAGGTCTGAAACAGAGCGAATATGATATCAGTCAAACCATCGAAATCTTAAGGCAAATGGGGGAGAAGGTTTCTATAATGACGGGCATCGACAGCCAACTTTTTCCAATACTGTGTGTCGGGGGGAGAGGAATTTTTTCAACTGCTGCTTGCGTGGTTCCACGTGAAATGATTGAGTTATACAATGCCTTCCAGGAGGGGGACCTCAAGAGAGCCCTGAATATTCACATGAAACTGCAAGTCCTCAATCGATTCCTTGAATATGACCCAGGCTACGTGGCTCCTTGCAAAGAAGCCCTAAACATGTTAGGGTTACCAGCCGGTCAAGTACGGCCTCCCTTACCCATGCTTACCAAACAAGAAAAAGAACAACTCAGGGAATCCTTGGCAGAACTAGGACTGCTATGAACTCGATTTACGATCAGTATTTGATTAGGGTTTTCTGAAAACGGAAATTGGCCTTGGCGTTCATTTCCATCTCGATAGGGATGAAGGCGATATAAGGATACTCGATTGAAGCTTCTGGACGCGGCCAAAGTTTGGCATCCGTATCTGCACAAAGACTGATGACGCGCTACCTCGGCATCAGCGACTCTTTCCCGAAGAAGATCATCGGTAAGAGCAAATATTTGTCTTGGCAAAATGAGTACATGGGCATTTTGATGGGTAAGCCTTTGTAGGTTTCCCTCCCTTTATCCCCTCAATAATTTTTATAGCCTTATTGACAGCGTTCTCTTCGCCACGAAGGATCAGAGTTATAGACCCTTCAGCTCCGCCAATCCCGCCGGCACCAATAGGTATCGCTTCGGCACCAGATAAGAGTCTTATTGCTTCGACTTCGGTCACGACTTCACCTGCCATTGGTAATAACCACACTTTAATTCCCATAGAGTAAGCAGTTTCGTTGACGCTTGATGGTTCTCCCCCGGCTGCTTCCACAGCTTTCTCTATGGAAACAGGTATCAATTTCTCGAGGCCCACAGGGATAATTACCTTAACACCCTTCGTTTGCGCCATTTTGGCGATGTGTCCAGCTTCGGCGCGCACGGTAGACCCCATCAATACGGCTACTTTTCCAAAAGGATCAATGGCATTTGCCCCTTTAATAAATACGTCGTTGGGTCCCCATTCTCGTTCACTCCACATCTCTCTGTACTTAACATGGGTTTTACGCCGGTCTATCTTGACCACTTCACCATTCTGAATCATTACGTTAGGATAGAATGTTTCCGGATCAGTTAGGCACATCCCCTTCGGTACTGTGATTCCACAGGCAAATGATAGCCCATCTTCTATTTTTTCACCTGTAATTTCTTCAAATACATAACCCACCGTAGTGCTTGTTGTGAGCGCTATTGTTCCCTTTCCAAGGGCCTTTTTGATTAAGGGATGAATCGCTATGGCTTTCGCTATCAATCTCTTCGATTCAGTTGGAGTTAAAGTTACTTGCGCTTTAATTTGTCTATCCCCTCTTCTTTTTCCAACATTTTGGTGTATTGAGTATTGGCAAATCAAATTTTATAAGATTTTCGGTTTTTGCGAATAATTTTGTGCGCGTTGCATCCACCTAAAAGAGAGCGAGCGCTTCGCAGGCGATGCTGCCTTCCTCCCACTGTAACTCGGCGATCGCGCGCGATGATTTGATCAAGGCAATGTGTCGCTTTGCATGGAAAAGCATGGCGCGCCCACGTTAAGAGAGTATGTAGGGTTCTTCAACCACATCTGCACGGCGCAACGGGTTGAAGCAGGAGGCATTCTAGCGCGAGAGCCCTATTGGAGGCTCATTCATAGGCAAAAAAATCCAAAGCGTGAGAGCGGAGATTTGTTGTGCACGCTATTTATGTAAACACCACACGCTGCAGATGTCGATGGTAAAACCAAAAATGTAATAACCACGGAGATCAAATATTAAAGAGTTCAAAGAAATAAAGGCAAAAGTATGCTGTGGATTGATATCATTGGATACGTAGGCATGGTTCTATTATTGTTAGGTTGGTTTCTAGTCCGCAAGCATCAGTACATTTCATCTCTTGCTAATTTCCTTGGCGGCTTAGTAATGACAGGGTATGGCGTTCTCTTATCCTCCGTTCCGGTAATACTTTTAAATATTGTTTGGACAACAATCGCCTCTTATCGAATATTAAAAAGTGAAAAGAAATGAAACGAGCCCGAGGAGTCTAGAATTAAATGTTACCTGCCTAACTTCTTCGCTAGTTCAACAAGTTCTGGATGTATCACCTTTCCTTCATCCTGCAGTTGAACATCATCAAGCCACCATGATGTATTCAATGATTCAGAATCAGCATGCGATGGTGCTGGCCCAGATTTCCCTCCATAGATTTTCGCCTGGTCCCCTATTCCACACTCAAAAGCGCCCCATATTCTTTCATCTTCTATGCCGAGACCTGATAAGGCCGCTCCAGGATTGCAACTATACTCTGCGTGAGCCAGATTATACATATTAGGATCTCTAAAATCAGCGAGCCATTTTTCAAATATTTTGGCTTCCCTGCCACCTTTTACTCTTACTATCACTCCGTTCTTCACTTCAGTTACTATCGGATTTTTCAATATCCCAAGGCTGAGCGGCCCCCCAAGTGCCATACTGCCGTCGAAAACTATTGTACCATTCATCGTTTTTTCTATCGGGCTCCAAGTTATGTTTCCTGGAGGAAACGTCACTCCCGGCTTGTCTGCGATACCATTGCCCATAAGGAACGGCCTTCCCGGATCATTCTGGAAACTTATGTTAGTGCCCCCCGGTGAAGTGACCTTGATTTTCTGAGCTGTTTCTAACATTTCCGCAATTTTGTTCTGAAACTTGTTGAGTATAGGCAGATTGATTTTACCAATCATCCTGACCAACCTCTTGGTATCCATCCCGACCAAGCAAAGGTGCCTGACCTTACCTGCCTCCATCACCTTGTCCCACGGCGTTGAATAGAGTAACCACTGATTGTTAAATTCTATCCAAACGTCGGTATTGGCTATTGCCACTTTGACCGGTTTAGGTATGTAAGGATCTCCTACTTTTCCAAATCCAGGAAGCGCTGCATGCCACAAAACGGCGACTTTCCCCCCTACTGCTTGGGATGCGCCTGCCACAGCCTCTATAGCTCTCCAATCATTTTCTGTATCTCCAGTAATCAAGACATTTTCGCCAGGCTTGATTTTGCAAAATTCTTTGGAGATCAAATAGGCAGTTTCCATCAATTCAAGCTGCAAATATCTCAAGTTCATGCCACCGCCTGCGAATTTGATTTTTTGTTCTATTTAACGCTTTTGCTTACTTGGGCGCGCGAAATCGTAAAGTAACGTAAAAGTCCTTAACCTTGTTGCCTTGATTGGGCGCCGCAATTCTTCGGTCTAAGGTTAATAAAATCAATGGCTGACTTCAATTGCTGCGTTCCTCCTCCTTCAGACACAATCTGCAGCAGTCTATCCGTGTCTCGAACCCTAATGGCTCCAACAATTGTGACACCACGCTTGAACAGAGGATCAGGGATCGTACTAGCCGAAGCTCCTACTAACGCGACTTCTCTTGACTTCTTCGATAACTGTAGCAGACGATCGATAGTACCGTTAGCTATGGCGGTTCCTGTGATTATCGTGACATCTACCTTTGGAAGGATTTCCTCCGAGGCTGTATCGGGCAAAATTCCAGTTTCTCGGCGCTTAATATCTCTTTCAAGAACATAAACCCTGTCCACCTTTGGTTGGATCCGTTTGATTAACGGTCTGATTCTGCCAACGAACGCGACCTGATCACTTTTCTTGAATTTGATTTTGTCTATCACATTTCCGTCAGTAACGCAATAAGTGCCTTTCGTTGCAATGGCAATCGAGCGCGCGCAAAGTTTAGGCTTGCCGTGACCGAAGCTGATGCGATAGCATTTGCTGATGATATTGCCTATCCAGTGGTTTTGAAAGTTGTCTCTCCAGACGTTGTACACAAATCCGAGGTTGGTGGTGTAATAGTAAACCTCGAGAACGCAAATCAAGTGCAAAATGCATACCGAAAGATCTTAGCGAACGTCAGAAGAAGCAAACCTGATGCAAGGATTGAGGGTCTTCTGGTTGAAGAGATGTCTCCTCCATCAACCGAAGTAATCGTAGGTTCCCATAGGGATCCTCAGTTTGGCCCAACATTAATGTTCGGTTTAGGGGGCATCTTCGTGGAAATTCTTAAAGATGTCACATTCAGAATTGCCCCTGTCACCGAGTCTGAAGCCATGGAGATGATCAGCGAAGTCAAAGCATATCCCCTACTAAAAGGATACAGAAACACTCCACCAGTAGACATTGGGTCGATAGTCCAAATTCTCCTCAGCGTTTCGAGACTAGTCACTGAGCACCCGCAAATAGCAGAAATTGACCTGAACCCTATACTAGTCTATGAAATAGGCGCAAAAGTTGTCGATGCGAGAATAATCCTGCAGTAAGCACGCGGATCTGATGAGCGTACGCTGTTTAATGCTTGGACCACAAGGCTTAAATAAGTTTCGCAGTAACCTCAAAAAGGTGGTACGGTCGAGCGTGCGTTTCTTGATGTTTCCTCTCTTCAATTATTTCACCTTCGCCCGC
>MHDC01000016.1 GCA_001803415.1 Microgenomates group bacterium RBG_16_45_19
TTAAAAAAGTAGCGCTACGGCCTGTGTCACTCCGGCAGACTGAACACTAACCTACAAAGTGTCAGACCTGTATCGGGGACTTAGGTATAGTTTCTCTAGAGGTTTGTGCACTTCCCCGATTGAAATCGGGGATCCGCGGAGACCGAAAAATTGGATGTATGACAGATTCTTCCCTTCCCTCTCCTGAAAGGGGAGGGGTTAAGTGTGAGTCGATTCACGTAGGGAAGTCCTGTCTGTGAACCCTCGAAAATAAAAGAACGATTTGCTGAGCTTTTCTTATTTTGTCAATTCCTGCCATACCCGGTGGCGCAATTCCTCTTTCAACCGCCGGTTCAAAAGCCCTTCGGATTCTTCTTCAATGATTTCGTCAATATCCTTCTTTAATTCTACTAACTTCGGAACGATTTTATTCAAAATCTTGTCCTCCTTGGGCACTTTGACTTCCTGTATACCGGCTTCTAAGAAAACCTTCAAGAACCGGGCTTCATCTTCCGAGCGGCAGTCCAAGTATGCTTTTCCGGAGTACAGCTTCCACCCAAAAAGGTCTTTGACGATTTGAATGTTGTCCGACTGAGGCGGCAGTTGCTTCTTGGCCAGCGGCTTGTGCGGCAAAACTTCTTCGCGGTAAAATTCGCCTATCGTTTTCATTTCTTTTGTTTCTCTTTGACCCGTTTTACCAAACTTTCCGCCATCGCCTCCACGTCCACTCCTTCCACGTATCTTTTACCCTTATCCACGCTCTGCGCTTTTTCGATTCTCGACCGCACCAAATCCACTACCGCTTTATACACTTCCAGTTGCTCTTCTTCCGTCAATCCTAATATATCTCCCATTATTATTTTATCCAGTTCCCGTCGGTCGGGTCGACGTAGACCTCAATTCGAAGCCCGCCCTGACTGCTTGGGATGCGACTTTTGGACGACCAAGACAGTAACTATTAGAGCAGAAGACAACTATCACGTTCGGTTTAGTTTCAATCAAAAGCCTTGACAATCTAGGCTGATTTCCGCCTATTTATTGCCCAATGTCGACAGCTCCAAGGGAAGTCGTCGAATTAGTCAAAAAATTCGAGCTTAATCTGGATTCCTACCGCAATCCGGCTTACAACGAAGCCCAAGTCCGTCTTGAGTTCATAAATCCTTTATTTGAAGCACTGGGATGGGATATGGCCAACCGTCAAGGCTACGCGGAAGCTTACAAGGAGGTAATTCACGAAGCTGCGGTAAAGGTAGGCGGGGCGACTAAGGCACCAGATTATGCCTTCCGCATCGGGGGCACTAAGAAATTCTTCTTAGAAGCCAAGAAACCAGGTGTCGATGTCAAGAACGATCCAGAACCGGCCTATCAACTTCGGCGCTACGCCTGGAGTGCAGGTCTGCCACTTTCAATTTTGACTGATTTTGAAGAATTGGCAGTCTACGACTGTCGCATCCGGCCTCACAAGAGTGATAAGGCCAGTGTTGGACGAATTCTCTTTTTGACATATCGCGACTACGAATCTCGCTGGGACGAAATCGCCAATGTCTTTGCCAAGCAGTCAATCCTGCAAGGCTCTTTTGACCGTTACGCCGAACGTGCGAAAGGGAAGCGGGGCACTTCGCCAGTGGATGATGCCTTCCTAAAGGAAATCGAAGAGTGGCGAGAGGAGTTAGCCAAAGATATCGCCAAATACAACCCTCGCCTAAAGGTCCGTGATTTGAACTTCGCCGTCCAGCGCACGATCGACCGGATCATCTTTTTGCGAATGTGCGAAGACCGGGGCGTTGAGCAGTACGCTCAGTTGCAGACCTTGCTAAACGGGGTAAATGTATATGCCCGATTGCAATATTTTTATGATTTGGCAGATCACAAGTATAATTCAGGATTGTTCCACTTCCGGCCAGAAAAAGATCGTGCGGAGCAACCGGACGAGCTGACACCCACGCTGAAGATAGACGACAAGGTTCTTAAGCACATAATTAACCGACTGTATTATCCCGAAAGTCCATACGAATTCTCTGTAATAAGCGGGGACATTCTCGGCAATGTTTATGAGCAGTTTCTGGGCAAAGTCATCCGTCTTACCAAGACCCATCAGGCCAAAATCGAAGAAAAGCCCGAGGTCAAAAAGGCAGGAGGGGTTTATTACACTCCGAAATACATCGTGGATTACATTGTCACGAACACAGTCGGCAAGTTGTGCGAAAGCAAAACACCAAAACAAATCGAAAAGCTGCGTATCTTAGACCCGGCTTGCGGCTCCGGGTCGTTTTTAATCGGGGCTTACAGCTATCTTTTGGATTATCAACGTGACTGGTATGAAAAGAACGGACCTGAAAAGTATACTAAAGAGGTCTTTAGGGGAGCCGGTGATCAGTGGTATTTGACCACCCAGAAGAAAAAGGAAATTCTGCTGTACAATATCTACGGCGTGGATATCGACAATCAGGCTGTGGAAGTGACCAAGCTGAATCTTTTGTTGAAGGTATTGGAGGGAGAAACCAAAGACACTCTGCAAAGCCAGATGAAACTTTGGCGGCATCGCGCCCTGCCCGATTTGGGGAATAATATCAAATGCGGGAATTCTCTAATAGGGCCGGATTACTACCACGGGAGGCAATTGAGCTTATTGGATGAAGAAGAAAAGTACAAGGTCAATGCTTTCGACTGGGGAAAAGAGTTTCCTGAAATTATTAATTCCGGAGGTTTTGATTCTATTATCGGAAATCCCCCATGGGGAGCACAGCATTCAGATGAAGAGCTTGATTACCTGAGAATTAAAAATAGAAATATCATTGTTAGAATGATTGATTCTTTCATGTTCTTCGTCAATAAAGGCCTTAATCTCTTACGACCAACTGGGTATTTTGGAATGATTCTGCCAGATGTTGTTTTATACCAAGTTGATAACGCAAAATTACGTGAACAAATTATTGAGAACACTTCTCTCACAAACGTAATTAACCTGGGGAACGACGTTTTCGTGAGGGTCAATCGGCCAAGCTGTATACTCATACTACGAAACTCGAAAAGCAATGGACTGATATTAGCGGCAAACTTGGCCCATGTTAAACGCAACGAGAAGCCGAAGTTCTTAGAAAATGGAAATCTCTTCTCAAAGGTAAATCAAGAATCAATTCAAAACATCCCTGGCCTTTTATTCATTACGGAAAATCCTGAACATTATTCTTTGCTATCAAAGATTCAGAAAGTTCCCAATATCCCTCTATCAGATTTAGTAGATAAAGACGGAATACAAAGAGGCGTAAGCCCTGACTTAAAAGAAGCCTTCGTAGTCACAAAAGCGACCGCACATAAAAAACGATTGGAAAAGGCAAAACTCAGGTCAGTTCACACTGGTGGCAAGGAACTTGGCAGGTATTTTATTAACGAGTCTGATCTTTTGCTCATCTATACGTCTCGAGATGATGACTTTAAGAAGATTCCAAACATTTGTAGATACATTCGGTCGTTTAAATCTAAGGTCACATGCAGAGAAGTTGAAGAAGGGAAACATCCGCTTTTTGCTCTCCATAGACCACGTGAAGAATCGATATTTACAAAGTCTGTTAAGATTGTAGGTGTAATCACGGGCGACCGAATTTCGGTAACTACAGATACAGAAAATTTATATTTAACTGACGGGCTTTACCTTTTTTCTTTAAAAGATATTTCGATGGTAAATTTTGTAATTGGCATACTCAATTCGCGCCTCTTTGTATTCATATATCGGTTATTGTCATTGGAAACTGGGCGGGTTCTCGCCCAAGTGAAACCAACAATTCTAGAAAGATTGCCAATACGAAAAATTAGTATTTCATCGGCATCCGAAAAAGGGTTGTATAACCAAATGACAGAATTTGTCGAACAAATGTTAGAATTCAACAAGCAACTGCGTAAACTAAAAACTCCCGATGACAAAACGCGCCTTCTGAGGCAAATCGACTCCACCGACCGGCAGATTGACCAGTTGGTGTATGAGCTATATGGGCTGACGGAGGAGGAAATTGCGGTAGTGGAAGGTAAGTAAGAGGGATCAGAATTAGGCTATTTAAATCTCTCCGCCAACCCCACCGTCTCCTCCACCAATCTCTGCACTCTTTCCTCAACCCCCTTATCCGTCAAAATCCTTTTCTCCTTGTCAAAGTGCTGATCCCGGTAGGTGAAGACCCCCCTGGGATTAGAGAATACCCGAAAATAAGTCATCATCGCCGCCAACTGCCCCTGCACCTGCAGACTGCTGATCGGCCCCGCACTGTGGACGATGAATCCCGCCACTTTATTTTCCAGGGCCTTGTAGTTGATATGCTCAAACAAGTTTTTCAGACAGGAACTGACCAGACCATTATAGACCGGGGCTCCCAAAATGAATACCTCAGAACCGGTGACAGTTTGTATGGCGTCCAGGGTAACCTGATTATATTTTTCTTCAAATCCCCGAAACGGCTCAATCGGGGTCAAGCCCAAATCAAGATGTCTCACGTCTGATTCAGGATATGTCGATTTGGCGTATTCAAACGCCAGATTGGTTAGAATCCTGGTCAGAGAATTCTTGCGGGGACTTCCGCAGACGATAAGAATCTTCATTTTATTTTATCGGAAAGGGCTGACTAAGTAATAAAAAGCTCTGACTAGATTTTCACTATGGCCGAGCCCCAGGTTAAGCCGGCTCCGAAGGCAACTAAGAGGACATTCATCCCCGGCCTGTACATCTCACTCCTGCGGACTTCGTCTAAAGCCATGGGAATGGAAGCAGAGGAGGTGTTTCCGTAGCGGTCGATGTTCACGTAGACCTTGCTCATCGGCAGCTTTAATCTCTTGGCCGTGGCTTGAATGATTCTCAGGTTGGCCTGGTGGGGAATCAAAAGGTCGATCTGCTCCGGTTTCATCTGCACTCGATCTAATATTTTCAAACAGGAATCTCCCATTGTCTGCACCGCTATTTTGAAAACCGCATTCCCCTCCATCTTCAAGAAGTGTAATCTCTGGTCTAAAGACTGTTGGGAGGCAGGTTGCAGCGAACCCCCGCCCGGCATAAATAAAAGCTCCCCGTATCTTCCGTCCGCCCCTAAATAAGTCCCTAACAACCCATTGCCATTGTTGCTGGCCTGCAGGATAACTGCTCCGGCTCCGTCTCCGAACAAAACGCAGGTAGCCCGGTCGGTCCAGTCGGTGATTTTAGTCAGGATTTCTACCCCGACCAACAGGATAGTTCTGGCCTGGCCGCTCTTGATAAAGCCGTCGGCCACTGAGAGTCCGTAGATGAATCCGGTGCATCCGGCTGCCAAATCCATGGCCGCCGCCTTCCAGGCCTGCAGGTTTTTTTGCACTACACAGGAAGCAGAAGGGAAGGGCATGTCCGGTGTTACCGTGGCGACCAGAATCAAGTCCAGATCCCCGGCCTTGACTCCGGCCATTTCCATGGCCTTTTTCGCCGCCTCAGTGGCTAAGGAAGAGGCGGTCGTATTCTCATCGCCAATCCGGCGCTCCTTTATGCCGGTCCGCTCGGTAATCCATTCGTCCGAGGTCTCCACCATTCTCTCCAGATCCTGATTGGTGAGGATCCTTTCCGGAACCGCCCGGCCGGTACCTAAGATTTCAGCCAAGATAGGCATCCTTTAATTTGATTTAGCTGGTTGTCAACTTGATGGTCCATCAGACCTGTCAATTATAGTTGAAGAAAGTTCTTGGGTCAACTCAAATTCCGGCCGGGGATGACTAGTTGGACCCGGTCAAGGGGAGAACTCGGTCGAAATCGACTTGCTTTTGTTTCTTGTAGACTTTTGTCTTCAACTGCCCGCAGGCCGCGGCAATATCGACCCCTTTGCTTATGCGGAGGGTAACTGCCGGAGTTCGTGGATAGAGGATCTCCCTGAATTTCTGGGCCAGTTCCAAGGTGGGCCTTTCAAAGGGAGCATCCGGAATGGGATTGTACATTATCAGATTTATCTTACAGGGGATGTTGGCTACCGCTCTGGCTAACAGCTTGGCCTGTTTTTCAGAGTCATTGACCCCTCGAATCAGAATGTATTCAAAGGTGACCCGGTGCCCGACTTTTTTGGCGTAGTATTTGGCCGCTTCAAGTAATTCTTTTAAGGAGTGCTTATTGGTGACCGGCATCAGCTTCTTTCTGAGTTCCTGGTCTGCGGCATGGAGAGAAATCGCCAGCTTCACTTTTACCCCTTCATCTGCTAATCTGTAAATCTCCGGCACCACCCCGGCAGTAGAGAGGGTAATTCGCCTGGGGGAGACGCACACCCCGTAATCTGAAGTTAAAATCTTCAGGCTCTTGACCACATTGGCGTAATTCAGAAGCGGCTCCCCCATCCCCATGTAAACGACGTTATTCAGTATCTCTTTTTGGTAAATATGAGGGCGGACCGAAAGAATCTGGTCCACAATCTCGCCGGCGGTCAGATTTCTTTTGTAACCCATGTATCCGGTGGCACAGAACAGGCAGCCCAAGGGACAGCCGACCTGGGCTGAGATGCAGACTGTATTTTTTCCTTTGTCCCGAATCAAGACCGACTCTATGGTCTCGCCGTCCGAAAGCTGAAACAGGAATTTGACCGACTTGTCTCTCTCAGATTGCTGGGTTTTAACCAGTCTAAGAGTGGAGAGGGTGTATTGTTCTGACAGCCGGCGGCGAAACTCTTTGGTCAAGTTCGTCATCTGCTCAAAACTTGACACACCTTTGCTGTAAATCCAGGTAGCCGTCTGTTTAGCCCGGAAAGCAGGCTCCCCCCAGATGGAGAAAATCTTCTCCAGATCTTCAATCCAGAGTCCCTTTATGTCAATCCTGCCATTATTAGTCATAGGCTTTATCTGCTAACAAGTTACCATCACAGGCCCGTCCGTCAAGCTTATTACGCCCATACGGGTTAAAGTAATGGCGCGATCTTACCGAATAAATATAGTGAAGGAAATAGAATCCGAGGCTGATGGGTACGAAACTTTTTAACACTAAGACCCAGGGTGCCAACATCCTGGTAGTGGATGACGAGCCGGACTTAACCGACATCATCCAGACTTTTCTGGAGGGGGCCGGCTATCATGTCTCCAGTGAGAACTCCCCGGTCAAGGCCGTTGAGAAAGCCAAAGCAACCCGGCCCGATTTGGTGATTCTAGACATCACCATGCCGGTCATGGACGGCTATCAGGTCTGCAAGGAGCTCAAGAAAGACAAGCGCACCGCCGACGTACCGGTGATTTTCTTAACCGGCAAGGACCCGGCCGAGGATGACAAGAAGAGCTTCAAATCCGGGGGGGACATGTACATCAAGAAGCCCTTCTCCTGCGAATCCCTCTTGGAGATTGTGCGCATAGTCCTGATGTCAGTCAGCCGCTAGATTATCCAACCTTGATCCGATCGCAGATTCTTCCCAATTTAATCCTTACTTCAAACAAGTTTACCAGCCGGAAAACGACGAGAATGGCTCTAATGATCATTTCACCTAAAACTAACGGAGGTTAAGGTGCGCAAAGTTATCTTCGCGTCATTATTTGTGGTCCTGGGGCTGGCAGTGGGGATATCATTGTCCGAATCCCAGAAAACAGTTAAGAATGCCAACTGGTGGAACCAGATGGAAGACTCCGAAAAAGTTGACTATGTCGGCGGCTTCTGGAACGGGGTCACCTGGAGCGATGCGGTTGTTAAAGATGCCCTTTCTCACTTCAAGACGGATGGTAGAATTGACCAGAGCCTGCACGACGAAATATTCAACAAATGGATCGACTATACCGATATCGGAACTACTTCGGTCGGTAGCATCGTCGACCGGTTGGACAGCTTCTACGACAATCCGCTGAACAGTGAACTGACCATAGAGGAGGCCATGGACATCGTAGTCTTCAACATTCAGGGACTCCCTTTGTCTGACGCCACCGTGCAAAACCTGTTGAAGACCTACCGGGACAGCCACCAGAATTAAGCCACCCAAAATTGTCACTTTTGTAGCCGAGGATTTTATCCTCGGCTATTACTTTGTTGGTTAAGACAACCCTCTTGACAGAATCCAGCCCCAGTATGATTTTATTTGAAGCCATGCAGAACTATCTAATCAGAAAGGTACTCGGACTCTTAGTCTCTGGGCTCCTAGTTGCTACATTCAGCCTGAGCGGCTGCAGCAAGAAAAAAGAGTCGGCTGGATCAGGTACGGCTACCCAGAATTTCTCTTCACCTCAAAGCGCTACTCAGAGTCCTTCGGTTCAGGCCGAGAGGACTGTCGACAAAGCTTTAGCCAGGAACTTCGATCTGCTACGTTCGGTTAAAGGTGTTCTCAGAGCCGAAGTGGGGGACCTGAACGGCAAGCCCTGCATCAAAGTGTACGTAACCGAAAAAACGGCTGAGATTGAGAGGGATATTCCGGACTTTGTCGAGGGGTATCCGGTGGTGGTCGAGGAGAATGATGGGCAAGAGGTTTCCAGCTCTAAGTAGAGGGGGAGTCCGACCGGAGTCGGTTGTCGGAACCAACGCGGATGGTTGAGCACTGAATAGAAAAATCCCGACCCATTTCTGAGCCGGGATTTTCTCTTTAACTCTTATATTTCTTAGTTCTTCTTATTCCCATTAACTAAAGTCCCCATCACCGGCAGACTCACCCGGTAGTCCACATGCCCGTCTACCTGCATGGTTACGGTCTTGTTGAAGAAACCCTCGCTGTTATCTTTGTTGACTAGATTCACGGTCAATTCCGAGGCGTCGCCTATATTGAGTTTCTCTTTTTTCAATCTGGCGTCCACCAACCCCGGAGGTACCTCAATTAGCTTTAAGTTTATGGGTTGAATGTCATTGTTAGTCAACTTCAATTTCAGGGAAGCCTTTTTACCTACCATCACTGTGTCAAAGTTTAAGACGTACCCGTCTTGGGGCTCGAAGATTAAAGTAGGCACCGCACTTCCAACATCGGTGGAGAACTTGAGCATGGTCACCGGATTGGCGGAGTCGTCAGTATTGATGTTGACTGTTTTCATCACCTTACCTGAGTAGCTTTTGGTGCTGAAGGTTACATTCAGATCAGTTGACTCCCCCGGCTGCAAATCATTCTTCTTCAAAGGGGCAGAAGTGCAGCCGCAGGCCGGCTTGACGTTAATGATTTTTAAGGGCTTGTTCCCCGCGTTGGTGAGAACGTAACGGTGGGTGACGGTGGTATTTTTGGGCGCGTAACCGAAATCCCAGTCCAACTCGGAAACTCTTAGGCTGCCGTTGGACGTTTCGGAAACCCCGACCTGCTGGTCAGCCGCCCAGACTAAACTGAGCATGATGGCGCTGACTATACCCAGTGATATAACTACAAACTTGCGCATCTTTCTTCCTCCAGATTACAGTTCTAAGATTACTCTAATCTTTCTGTTTGTCAAGCTGATTTGGTCATATGATTTACGACTGTCCCCACCTCCTGTTTGTCCGTTCTGTCGCCGAAAGTTCTTGCTATCCCTGCTCTTTCTATTATATAATTGGGCGCAATGAAAGTTCTGGTCATCGGATCAGGCGGCCGGGAACACGCCCTGGTCTGGAAACTCTCCCAATCCAAACAGGTTAAGAGAATCTACGCGGCTCCCGGCAATCCCGGCATAGCCAGGTTAGCCGAGTTAGTCGATATATCTGCCGAAGCCGTACCCGAACTGGCCAGATTTGCAAGCGGTAAGGGAATTGACCTCACCGTAGTCGGGCCTGAAGCTCCCATGGCGGCCGGTATTGCAGACGCCTTTGAAAAAGAGGGTTTGAAGATTCTCGGCCCTAGTCAAAAGGCTGCCCAACTGGAATATTCCAAAGTCTTCGCCAAGAATTTCATGCACAAATATCATATCCCTACCGCCAGCTATGAGACTTTTGTTGACTGTGAACCAGCCCTTCAGTTTCTAAAATCAGTGAGCTTTCCATTGGTGATTAAGGCCTCCGGTCTGGCAGCCGGAAAAGGGGCAGTGATTGTCAACTACCGGGAGGAGGCTCAAACGGTTCTGAAGCAGATGATGGTGGAAAAAGCTCTGGGGAAGTCGGGTGAGGAAGTAGTGATAGAGGAGTATTTGGACGGAGAAGAGATCTCCCTGATGGCTTTTTGCGACGGCAAATCCATAGTGCCGATGGTGCTCTCTCAAGACCACAAAAAGGTCTTCTCCGGCGACGAGGGTCCCAACACCGGCGGCATGGGGACTTACGCGCCGGTTGATTTCGTCTCTGATAAAGAGATCGAGCGAATGCAGGAGAAAATTCTGCAACCGACGCTGGACGGCCTGCTGCAGGAGGGAATCGAGTATAAGGGGATCATCTACGCCGGTTTGATGCTGACCTCCGCCGGGCCGAAAGTTCTGGAGTACAACTGCCGCTTCGGCGACCCGGAAGCCCAGTCAGTCTTGCCCTTATTGGAAACCGACCTGGTGGAAGTGTGTGAAGCGATGATTGAAGGGAGACTTTCCCGGCTTGAAATTGAGTGGAACAAATCTTATGCCACCTGTGTGGTATTGGCCTCCGCCGGCTATCCAGGCCCTTATGAAAAAGGCAAAGAAATTCACGGATTGGAAGAAGTCTCTGAGAATGAAGGGATGATTTTTCACGCTGGCACGAAACTTGTCAACGGCATACTTGTAACCGCCGGGGGGAGAGTCCTGGGAATTACCGCCTTGGGGGAGACGTTGGATAAAAGCATTGAGAAAGCCTACCGGTTGGTAGACAGAATTCACTTCGAAGGAATGCAGTACCGCAATGACATCGGACGGAAGGGAGTTTTAAGGACCAATGCCTAAACCTAAGGTTTTGATTCTCACCGGGAGCAAGCATGACCTGGAACTTCTAAAGCCGACTGAGGAAATCCTCAAACAGTTTAATATTCCCTATGAAATCAAAGTCTCCTCCGCCCACCGCAATCCTGGCCGAACCAGAAAACTTGCCTCTCAGGCAGAGGAGAGGGGTATAAGGGTAATCATAGCCGCCGCTGGGATGGCCGCCCACCTGGCAGGGGTAATCGCTTCTTTAACCACCCTGCCAGTAATCGGAATTCCTCTACCCGGCTCTTATTTCAAGGGCATAGATTCCTATCTTGCTACTCTGCAGATGCCGGTCGGGACTCCTGTGGCTACTGTGGCAGTCGGCTCACATGGAGCCAAAAACGCAGCCATCTTGGCTGCTCAGATTCTGGCTTTATCTGACCACGAACTTAAAAAAAGGCTCCAGCGCTTTAAAGCAGAACTTGCAAAGAAATAGAAAACAAATTATACGCCAACAACTTAGGAGGAACAAATGGGTTGGATTGTCCTGATCTTAATAGTGGTGGTTGTGCTTTATCTGATTGGCCTGTTTAACCGCTTAGTCCGGCTCCGGAACCAGACCGATAACTCCTGGCATCAGATTGACGTCCAGTTGCAAAAGAGGGCCGACCTGGTGCCGAACTTGGTGGAGACGGTCAAGGGTTACGCTGCCCACGAAAGAGGAGTTTTCGAGAGCGTTACTCAAGCCCGCTCCCAGTGGCAAAAAGCAACTACGGTAGGAGAGAAGGCCGAGGCGACCAATATGTTGACCGGTGCCTTGAAGTCTCTATTTGCAGTGGCTGAGAATTATCCGGAATTGAAAGCCAACCAGAACTTTTTGATGCTGCAGGAAGAGCTGGCAGGGATTGAAGGCAAGATTGCCTACGCCCGCCAGTTTTACAACGATTCTACCATGAGCTACAACAACGCCCAGCAGACCTTCCCGGCCAATCTGTTCGCCCGAAACTTCGGGTTCAATCCCAGAGAATACTTCCAGGTCGAAGAAGCTAAGAAGGCAGTACCTAAGGTGGACTTTATATCTTAATTCGATTACCAATCTTAGATTCTGGTGGGTCATTGCGAGCGGAGCGAAGCAATTCCGTAGAATCGAAACGGAACCAGTTCTATGAAATTCACGCGTCGAACCGATTTATTTGTCCTGAACCTAGCCGAAGGATCGGTTCTCTTCGGAATGCCGGCCTATTTCTAATCTAAATGTTCCAGCAAATCCGCGCCAACAAGCAGAAGTCCTTCTTTTTGATGTTCTTCTTCATCCTCATCATAGCCGGAATGGGCTATCTGGTCGCTTATCTGTATGACGATTACTTCTGGTTCGGGTTCTTTCTGGTAGCGGCCATAATCATCAACTTCTTCGCCTACCAGTACAGCGACTCCATCGTCTTAAAACTCAGCCATGCCAAACCGGTCGAGAAGAAAGACAACCCTTATTTGTATAACGTAATTGAAGGATTGGCCATCGCCGCCGGAATACCGACACCTAAAGCCTATATAATTGATGACACCGCCCCAAACGCCTTTGCCACCGGCAGGGACCCCAAACGGGCCGTGATTTGCGTAACCACCGGACTCTTGCAAAAACTTGACCGGCTGGAACTGGAAGGGGTCATTGCCCATGAGATGTCACACATCAAAAACTTCGACATCAGGTACATGACCATGGTGGCGGTTTTAGTCGGAACCATAGTCTTGCTCTCCGACTGGCTAAGAAGATCATTCATCTGGGGAGGGGGAAGAAGGACCAGGAAGGTTTCTACCCGAGGACCGGCTGCCCTGGTTTTTGTGGCCCTAGCCATCGTGGCCGTAATCTTAGCCCCCCTTTTGGCCAGTCTCATTAAGTTTGCAATTTCCAGGCAGAGAGAATTCTTGGCCGATGCCTCCGGCGCCATGTTGACCCGCTACCCGGAAGGGTTGGCTTCCGCCCTGGATAAAATCACCAAGGACACCGAGCCCTTGGAAGTCGCCAACAAAGCCACCGAGCACTTATACATAGTTAATCCCCTGATAGAGCACCGCAGTTTGATTAACAACTTGTTTTCCACTCATCCGTCCACCGAAGAAAGAATCCGCCGCTTGCGGTCGATGTAAGAGTATAAGATGTCTGCCATTGCCAGGAGCGGAGCGACCAAGCAATTCCATAGAACAGATTCTGGGTGAGGAACTTCTAATATGTCCCTAATAATCTATCTTTTCGAAGACCACACATATCCGAATTTCTATCCTCTGACCTACAACCGCCCGGTCTGCGAACTTCTGTTCGGCATCAATAAACTCAGAGAAAAAGTAGCCCGGCACTTTCCCGAGGCCGAAATCCGCTTACTCTGCCGGGACTACCTTAAAGTACTGCTTGAAGAGAAGACCGGACTAAAGGTCAATTCGGTTTCAGCTTCTGAAAGGGATAGGGCCCTCTTCTTGAACGGAAGAGTCGTCCCAGACCATGCTTTGAAAAGTAAAATTAACCTATCCCAACTGAAATCATACTGGAAAAAGGAATTTCTGGTGGCGACTGTTGTTTTCGGGAAGGAGATAGAAAATCAGGCTCGTCGCTTGTTACTTGGCCTGAAATTAAAACCGGAAGCAAATAAAGTATATGCCGACCAGGATATGCCGTCTCAAAAAATTGACTGCCGAATGGTAAATTATCTGTGGGACTTAGTCTCGGATAATTCAGACCAAATCATCGACGACATTCATAATCTCAAACCAAGATTCGCTTCCAAAAAGGAAAAAAGACACCCGGGCTTGGACAAACAGGCAGTAATCTACAATCCCGCCAACCTCTACCTCGGCAAGAATTCCAAGCTGGAAGCTTTTGTCGTTTTGAACGCTGAGAATGGTCCCATCTATATAGATGATGGCTGTAGGATTCAGGCCTTTACCCGAATCGAAGGCCCGGCTTACATAGGAAAGAATACCCGGCTCTTTTCCGCTCAGATTTCAGGTGGCTGTTCTTTCGGACCGGAATGCCGGCTGGGCGGCGAAATTCAGCAGTCCATTTTTCAGGGACACTCCAACAAATACCATCAAGGCTTTATCGGGCATTCATATTTAGGCGAATGGGTCAATCTAGGCGCCGGTACTTTCAACAGCGATCTTAAGAATAATTATTCCGATATAACAGTAACTTTCCCGGACAAAAGCATCGACACCGGGCGTAACAAAATCGGCTCCTTTGTCGGTGACCAGGCCAAGACCGGAATTGGCACTTTGTTGAACACCGGCTCCTATCTGGGCTTAGGCTGCAATATCTTCGGCGGAGGTATGATCCGGGCCAAATTCATTCCATCTTTCGGCTGGGGAAGCATAGAAGGACTGCAGGAGTACGACCGGGACAAGTTCATCCAGACCGCTGCAGTGGTCATGCAACGTCGCGGTGTTGAATTATCGGACTCTGAGAAAGAAGTTCTAAAGAAAATCTTCTCCCTGACGAAAACAGAAAGGGAAGCTTTTTTACAGAGTTGAAACTATAGGAGCCTTCCTATAGAAAAGCCCTTAAGAGGGGAACTTTTTTCTGTTAAACCGGAAGTTCTTTCTCTGTTCTCGGCCCTCAATTCCTGATTCATTTTCCGCAAGATTCGACAATTACTGCCGGCGCAACGACTTATCCCAAACCTACACCTTGGGGCACAGCCTTTGCATAGAAGGGCTCTGTCAAAAAATTGACCTAAACCAACCAAGGAGGTTTGGAGATGATAGTGCAAGCAGATTGGGACACCTATCATAAGACCAAAGATTTAAAAGTCCGGGACAGGATTGTGGAAGCCTATCTTCCTCTGGTAAAATCCGTGGCCGGTAGAATGTCTTTAGGGTTTCCGAAATCGGTGGAATTAGACGACCTGGTATCCACCGGCGTTCTGGGATTAATGGAAGCCCTTTCTAATTTTGATCCCCAAAGAGGGGTCAAGTTTGAGACCTACGCGGTTCCCAGAATTAGAGGAGCTATCTTGGATGAACTGCGCGCCTTAGACTGGGTCCCCCGCTCCACCAGAGCCAAATCCAGAATGGTGGAAAGGTCGACCAGCAAACTGGAGAATCGTCTGGGTAGAACTCCCACTGCGGCTGAGTTAGCCAAGAACCTGAAGGTCTCTGCCCAGGAAGTGTATGAGACTCTGCACGACGTCTCCGGCGCGGTGATGCTGTCATTAGATGAGATGGTATATAAAGAGGATGACAACCGCCAGGTCCCCAGAGTCGAAACCCTGGAGGCCGAGCATCATGAGAATGTCTTAGGGGATATTGAACTTAAAGAATTGAAGGCTTACTTGGGGACTGCTTTGCATCACATCACCGAGCAGGAGAGGCTGGTATTGTCACTCTATTATTATGAGGAGTTAACTCTGAAGGAAATCGGGGAAGTGATGCAGATTTCCGAGTCGAGGGTATCCCAGATTCATACCAAAGCGGTCATGAAGTTGCGCAATCTGATTCGGGAAAACTTAGGGTATTGAGGCGAGGCTGACAGTCAAGAGTGGATAAGAAGCCTATTTCTCCTTTAGAGTCAGTTCTGGTCACCTGCCCGGCCTGCGGCAAAGGAAATTTAGAGCAGAGGTTATCTCCCCAGGCCTACCGGGTGACCGCATCGGATACTGATTTTTGTCCGGCCGAGAGAATCTGGCTCCATCCCCAGACTAACGGGCTTACTCCCTTAGCATACTTTATGCAAACCTGCCCCAACTGCTATTTCACTACTGAGTCCAGAGACGCTCTCTTTCACTCCAAGCCTCATCTGGTTGAAAAAGACCCCCAGCTTACCATCCAGATTCAAAGACACCAGGAACAGTTGGAAATGCCGGACAGCCCCTTATCTAAACTGGCTCAGGCCTACCATCGCTGCCACCACTCCTTTTGTCGGGTGGTCCTGAAATTCCTTTTGGGAATCTGCGATGAGAAACTAAAAGACCACTACTCCAACTACAATCTGGCCCGCTATTACCTCCGCCTGGCTTGGGTCTTCCGGGAGAGAACCCAGTTAGAGAATCCGGAGGCCGGCCTCAGACTACCCCAGATCAAAGATAAGTTGGATAAACAGTCTGAAGAACATCGAAAGTATTTGGGAGAAGTCGAGCAATTGAGCGAACTCCTGGACCGGGACTTTTTGACCCTGTCTGGTCCGGAGGGGGACCAGAAAGAAGGGTATAGCTATCAGGATATCCTGGACTCCCTGCAGTCCAATTCAATCGGTACAAAAAAGAGGGGAGCTTCGTCCGAAAGAGAGCCGGATTTCCTGCCGGGCAACGTCAATCTGAGCACTTTTCTTTTGGAATTGCGCTCGGTCTGGACCGGAGTGCCGTTAAATGAAACCGAAGCCTTGAAGTTTGCCCTATCGTATTACCATCAGTACTTCCAGACCCTCCCCCAGAAAGCTTACTCCAGTTCCCAGGTTCAAACCGCCTATCTAATAGGAGAGCTTTTCCGGAGAACCGGGGAGTATTCCCAGTCTCAGAAATTCTTCTCTCTGGCTATTTCGATAGGAGAGAAGTCTCTGCGGCAGGAAAAAGAGACCTACCGCAGTGCCTTTGCTCAGAAGATAATCTTCTTGGCCACCCGCCAACAGAATTTAGCCGAAAGACAACAGTTAGGACAAGCATTATAACTAAGGAAGGATAAGAATGACAAAAGGGACGGCAGTTGCCCAATCCATACACACTCCTCAAAAGAGGAGATTCGTCCGCTTCCAAATAAATAACAAAGTCAAATTCAAGATTCTCTCCGATGACCAGTTTCACCCGCTGACGCCTTCTGCCAGATTTCTGGCCGGCAAGATGCTAAACTTGAGCAGGGGGGGGATGCTTATCCTGACCGACCGGGAGCTTGTTCCCCAGCAGTTCTTGGCCCTTAACTTGGACATTCCTCAGGTTAGCGAAGTGACCAACGTGCTGGGAAAGGTAAAAAGAGTGGAGAGGGATGGGAAGAAGTATTTAATCGGAATTGAATTCTGCGAGCTGGCTGAGTTCTATTCTTCTTTCTCGATCCGGGAGAGTGCCAACCTCCCTGCAAATATTGAATCCTTCCGCAGACGGTTAGCGGATTTGCTTTTGAGACGAAGACTGGCGACTTTACACTA
>MHDC01000017.1 GCA_001803415.1 Microgenomates group bacterium RBG_16_45_19
TTTTATCAACAACAATGGGAAACCATTAAATCAGCTATCACTGAGGCCCTGCGTTATGAATTGATGGTGACGTGAAGTGCGAAACTCGTGGTAAGCAGAAATCCTTAAAAAAGCTCCGAAAAGAACTATCCATCCTCTTAGCCTTTGTGGAACAGCGACCCGCCTATCAGGTGGCTATCGATCACCATACCAGCTACCCCACCGTCACTCGGGTCTTCCGGACGATTCGGGATCTGCTTTACTACCAGTGTGAATTAGAAGGTAAACGCTTATCAGGCAGTGTTGAAGTTGATGAAGCCTATTTTGGCGGTAAGCGTAAAGGGAAACGGGGACGAGGTGCAGCCGGTAAACGAGTGGTCCTGGGTTTACTCGAGAGGCAGGGGCAAGTTTACACCCGGGTGGTGGAAACTTTAACCGCAGAGCAACTGATGGAAATTATTCGCTTAAAGACCCGTAAAGGTAGCGTTTTCTACACCGACACGTTTAGAAGCTACAACTCCCTCCACCAGTTTGGCAAGCACCTTCAGGTTAACCACCACAAAACCCTCGTCTCTCCCCGCCATAACCACATTAACGGGATTGAAGGCTTTTGGAGCTACGCTAAGCATAAACTGTACAATTACCGAGGTGTCTCCCAAGCCAATTTGCCGTTATACTTAAAGGAGATGGAATACCGCTACAATCACCGTAAAGAAAACATCTTAGAACCAATTATGAAGCTGTATTTTGGTTACGTTTCGTACTAATTACCTAATATTATATCACTTGAACAAAATCCTAACCCAGGGATACTGTGATAAAACTCTGAGTGATTTGGTTGAGTTCACCGTCTAAACTTAGCTGCCGTGGTCTAACCGTTATCAACTTTATCAATCCAGTCCTTAAATATTTCCCTTATTTCTTCCAGGTGAGCTTCCTCATAAAAAGTGTGGAGTGCACCCTTAATCACATGCAGTTCTTTTTGTCCAGGTAACCTATCGTAAAGTAGCTGTTGCTGTTTCAACGGCGTGCCATCGTCCTTTTCCCCCACCATCATTAGTACGGGCATGGTCAATTTTCCTGCTTTTGGTAGTAAATCATGTCCTAACGAATCCTCAGCGAATGTCCATTTTAGCTTTTTTATCAAGCCAGGTTTTGACTTGCTCTCCTCAATCAGCCACCCGGTTTTCCTCCACGCCTCCACTTGACTTTTTGGTCTAACTTCTAAAGTTAACTTACCTGACACCACCGTGGATATCGGCGCTACAGCTTTTACCTTTGAGGGGTAGTTTTCAGCATAAAAGGCGGTGCCATATCCGCCAATGCTATGCCCAGCCAGGTAGAAGGGCTCTTGATACCATGCTTGCGTCTTAGCCCACTGTATGACATCTTCCAGGTCTTCATAGTAGTTGGTCATGGTGGCATTCTCATACGCCCCGTCGCTCTGCCCAAAAGTATTAGTGGTATCAAAGGCCACCACGGTATACCCCTTATCTTTAAACGCCTGCCTAAATGTTTGAATGTGCAGTTGTTCTTTTGAACCACTCAGTCCGTGCATAACGAAGACCAATCCCCTTGGCTTTATTGGCTTCTCTACCACCACTACCACCTTTTGCTTTTTTCTATTTGTAATTTTCAGTTTCTCCATGTTCAAAGTTTACACCAAAATATCCTCCCGGCTTGGTTGACCAAGCCACTTTGGCCACCAGATCATTGACTATTATATAGTCCTACCCATTGCTCAACCGACAAGTCACTCGGTCTGGCTGATAAAGAGACCCCCAATTTCTGGCAAATACGGGCTAAATCCGGTTTCGCCATTACGGTTTTCAGGTTGTGTTCCAACCGTCGCCCACCCCCAAAACCTTGTCTAATTAACTGTTGATAAGCCGGTCGGTCGGTCCAGGGTAGTAAAAGCTCGGCGCGTTTTTTTATGGCGATCATCACCGTCTCCACCTGAGGCGGAGGGTTAAAATCACTCCGGTGGAAACGATGAATCACCGCCATCTCAAACCAAGGCTTATGAGCGATAGCAAACTCGCTTTCGTGTCTGGCCCCGCACCAGCGCTCGCCCACTGCCTTCATTGTGACTAAATAAGCCGACTCCGGCGGATTAACTCCATCCAGTAATTTGCGGATGATCTTGCCTTCAATCTCAAACGGGGTATTGGCAAAGACGTGATACGGCGTTTGCGGTAAGGGGTATTCCAAAAAATTACCCCCGACCAAAACCAACCGCGGGTTGTCGGCAAATTGCCGCTTCAACCTTTGGCACAATTTTTGATCAATCTCTACCCCAATCACTATTCTCACCACCGTTAATAATTCCTGAGTAATAATCCCTTTGCCTGGACCGATCTCAATGACCGTCTCTGTTTGGCCAAATTGAGCCTGCCGTACCAATCGAGACACCAATTGCCGGTTATGAAAAAAATGCTGGGAGCGTAGTGGCCGCCGCCTGTTTGGTAACATCGCGGCCTCTAAGAACTAAGCTACTCATAACTAGCCCCATAGTCTAGCCGACTTACCTTTATTTGTCCAGCTCTTGTGCCAACTTTTTCACTTCAATGCCTCCGGGAAAACTGGTGCTTTGCGTCTCCTCTTTCGGAAATAAACTCCGCCAATAATCCCGCGAATAGGCGGCATGGTCCCCCGGTTCCATAATTAAAAAAATAACCGCCTCACCGGCTTGACCGCGGTTGGGAACCATTTGATCGTAGCCTGTTTTATTAATCACATATTCCGGCTGGTCCGGTTTATAAGCGTAGGTCACCGGCAACTGGTTAAATTCCTTTTTCCCCACCCACCAAAATAAATATTGATAAGGGTAGTCGTAAATTAAAGGTGTGTACGTGTACACCGCCAACGGTTGCCCTGCCGCCTGAGCGTAAATCCAGCGCACCGCTTTAACTTGTGACCGATATTCTTGACCGTTTGCCTCTCGCAAAATTTGACTGATATCGCCTGCCTGGGCCATCACCATCACTGCCACCAGGCAAAATATTATCACCCGAAACTGCCGACTCCGCCAGCCTAATTCAAAGAAAACCCCTAAAAATAATCCCACCAAGACCGGTATCAAATAAAGGTAATAATCTTTAACCAATCTGGGGAAAATCAGAAAGTAAATCCAAGTCACTCCCCCTGCTAAAGCCAATAAACTTATAAAGTCTTTAAAGCCTGGCTGCCGCTTTAAGGCCTGGCTGATTACTGACCGAAAACCAACCGCACTGGCGATCAAGCCACCGATAATGACGCCACCCAGCCACGGTTCGGTGATGGCCGTCACCGACCGACTAATCATTGATACCAAATTAATGGGTCTGTCTATCAGCCTGACGTACCAAGCTAAACCTCCGCCCAGACTGGTATCCGCGCCTGTTGCCAATTGCCCCAATGCCCTCAGCTGACTCCACTCGTGCCTGACGTCGTAAATCAGGTTTGGTAGTAACGGTATTACCAAACCCATGAGGAGCCAAGCCCTCGACTGGACTGAGAATTGGAGGTGTTGTTTCCGCCACAGATATCCTAACCAAACGACTAACAATAGGTAAGCCATGGGTGTATCCACCGGTTCAAAATGCCACCATAAAGAAGCTAACAGTCCTGTCCCCAACCAAATGATCGGCCGTGGTTGTCGCTTCCATTCCCACAAGCAGGCCAAGCAGCCTAATCCAGCCAGAGGTATTAATTGTTGCGGAAAAGAATATAAGGCCAGGTTTGTCATGATGGGCATGACCGCGAACAGGCCAGCCCACCACCAACCCACGCGGGCTCCAAACCAGCGTTTACCTAAGTAATAACCAATCGGGATCATGACCGTCACTAAGATGGTCACCATGTAGACGGCGGCTCTGGGATCCCCACCTGATAGCCAGTAGGGGATAGCCAATAAGTAAAAATAGCCGGGACCAAAAAAAGTTCCGGCCAGCGAACCCCAAGCCCCTACCAGCATCGGCCGATTTAATTCGGTGATTTGCCTCACCCAAAGCATATCCCGGCCAAAATCCCAGGAGAAATTAAAATAGCCTTGATAAGCCAAGCCCAACCGTACTACTAGCATCACCCCTGTCAGTAGCCCGACTCCCAAATAATCTTTAACCTCTCGTTTCATTCTTCCATCATAGCTGAATTATTTCTTCAACACCGCCATGAAGGCTTCCTGGGGGATATCCACTTTGCCGAACACCGCCCGTCGCTCCTTACCCTTCTTCTGTTTTGACAACAGTTTCATCCGCCGGGTCATATCCCCACCGTAAAGTTTAGCGGTCACGTCCTTACGATAAGCCTTGACCGTCTCCCGGGCTAAAATCGTTCCTCCCACCGCCGCTTGGATCGGAATCGGGAATAGCTGCCTGGGAATTACCTCGGCTAGCTTAGCCGTTAACCGCCGAGCCACTGTCAACGCTCGCTCTTCCACCACTATTTGCGAAAAAGCTTCCACCGGCTCCTTATTAATCAAAATCGTCAACTTGACGGCTTGAACCGGTTCATAACCGGTCAAGTTATAATCCAAACTGGCAAAACCGGAGGAAAGTGACTTTAAGTCATCATAAAAAGTGATAATAATCTCCGCCAACGGGATCCGGTAAGTCAGTTTCGCCCGTTCGCCCAAATATTCTAAATCTTCCATTGTTCCCCGATGTTCCTCCACCAGTCTCATCACTCCACCCACCACCGCTTTCGGGGCGTAAATATGCATCAACGTCATCGGCTCTTTAATTTCTTGAATTAGGCTGGGATCGGGCAATTCCGCCGCGTTTTTTACAATTACCATCTCCCCGGCGGTTTTCGTAACTTCATATCTGACCGTGGGTACGGTGGTAATTAATTCCAACCCGTATTCTCGTGATAACCGTTCCCGCACGATGTCGGCATGTAAGACTCCCAAAAAACCCATCCTAAGGCCATTCCCCAACGCCAACGAGTGAGTCGGGGTAAAGGCCAAAGCCGCATCATGCAGTTTTAATTTGTCAACCCCCTCGACTAGGTTTTGATAATCATCACCATCGATGGGGTAAAAATCCATATAGACCATCAGTTGCGGCGCCTGATAACCGGGTAGGGGAGCCACCGTCATCCCCGCTGTTGTCACCGTATCTCCCACTTGGGCTTCCCCGATATTCTTGAGGCCCGTGGCAATGTAACCGACTTCTCCGGCAGCCAGTTGATCCACCTTTTCCATTTTGGGAGTGTAAACCCCAATTTCCGCCGGCTCAAACACTATACCCGTAGCCAACATTTCCAGTTTGGACTTAACCGTGATGTGCCCCCCTCTGACTCTGATCGCGGCGACAACGCCTTTGTGATTGTCATAATGTGAGGTAAAAATTAGAGCCCGAAATGGTTGTTGCTGACTGCCCAGAGGTTCGGGAATTCGCTCAATGATGGCGGTGAATAACGCTTCCACTCCCAAACCTGTTTTCGCTGACACTTTGACAATTTCTTTTTCCTCAAAGCCAAAAGTTTCCATAAGTTCCAGGATCGTGCCCGTAATCTCGGCATTGACTAAATCCACCTTATTTAGGACCGGAATAATGGTTAATCGCTGGGCCTTAGCGGTATCGTAGTGGGATAAAGTCTGGGCTTGGATCCCTTGGGTGGCATCGACCAGCAATAACACTCCCTCGACTGCGTTCAAGGACCGGGAGACTTCATAAGTAAAATCTACATGACCGGGTGTATCAATCAAATGCAAAATGGCTTCGCTGGTCTGATATTTTTCGGCCAACGCTGGCGGCAACTTAAAGTGCATTCTCACCGGCGCCATTTTAATCGTGATCCCCCGCTCCTGCTCAATCGGATTGCTGTCGAGGAGTCGTTCGTGGAATTCTCGCGGGCTGATCGTGCCGGTTTTTAACAACATCCGGTCAGTCAACGTCGTTTTGCCGTGATCAATGTGGGCAATAATCGAAAAATTGCGAATCAGCATACCTTACCACGGTTTTATCTGTTCATTTTGGGTCGGCGGCTCCTCAATCACTTCCTCAGTTTGTGCCAACACTGACCGCCAGTTACCCAGCTTGGATAGGATTCTGGCATAGGCTTCCAATGCCGGAATTCTAAACATCCGTGCCAAACTTAAATAGACCACCGCCCCAATCAGCGACACAATCAGTGTTAACAAGAGCAACGGTAGGACGCGGGTGGTATCAAAGACGTAGCGGTCCAACAGCCGCAAGGGAATCCATAAGGCCAAGCCCATGGCTGCCGTCGCCAGCCCCATCTTTAGCGGCGAACTCAGCAGTTCCCTCATTGTCATCCCCGATATCTTTGGCTTGAGTTTAATGATTAACAGACTCATTTGCACCAAAGCTGCCACAGTCACCCCAAAGGCCAAACCGATTACCCCCCAGTGATAAACCATGACTGACAAATAAGCGATGCTGATATTAATCAAAACCGAAATCAGGGCGATCCAGAGCGGTATTTTGGTATCGTGTAAAGCATAATACACCCTGGTTAAGACGTGAATCGACGCTGACGCAAACACCGATAATGCCAAAATCGCTACTACTTTACCCGTTAGGACTGTCGCCGCCCAAGGAAATTCCGCTGCGCCGTAAGCTAACCGGACTAAGGGAATCCGCAGGATTAATAAAAGCATGCCCGCCGGTAGGGCGATAAACAACACCTGGTGAAACGATTGTAAGAAAGTTTGTTTAAACTGGCTCGCTTCGCCGTCAGCGGCCGTTTTTGATAAGAACGGCAGTGACGCTTGTCCCATCGGCACCGAAAAAATTCTGATCGGGGCGCTCATCAGCTGGGTGGCAATATTCATGATCGTTAAGGAACCGGATGGTAAGGCCGTGGCAAAGAAAACCGTCGCGAATAATTCAATTTGGTTGACCGAAATGGCAAAAATCCGCGGCGGCATCAACCGCAGCATTTCCACCACCCCCGCCTGCTTGAGGAGGATTTTCGGTCGGTAGACAAAACCCAATGTCCGCGCCAGGGGTATTTGCATTAACAGGTGCAGTAACGCCCCCACCACCACCCCGATGGTCGGGCCGTAAATGCCGATCATTGGGGCTAACAAAACAGTCCCCAAAATTATGCCCAAATTGTAAGCCGACGGCGATAAAGCCGGAATCAAAAAGCGATGTTCCGCTTGGATAGCTCCGGTTAAAAAATTGCTAATCGCAAAGAAAAATTGAGCCAGGAGCATGATCCGAGTTAGCTGTGCCGCCAGCAAAATTTGCCACTCGGCAAAATTAGTTGAGGTAAACAGGCGGGTGAAGGGTACTGCCCAAATAAAGATCACCCCGGCCACCGCGGCGAAAACTAAGAGGACAATGTTCATCACTGACGAGGCGATGGCGAAAGCTTCGGTGCGGTTCTGCTTTAAGTGCTTGGCAAAAACCGGGATAAAAGCCGCCGACAGTGAGCCGATAACCAGGATCTGAAAGACTAATTCCGGCAAGCGGAAAGCTACCCAGTAAGCGTCCAACTGCATCCTCGATAACGGTGAACCGAAGAATTCTCCCACCAGTAAGCGGTTCCGCAGTAGCCCTAGGAGCGATGACAACAGACTGCTGGCGGTGATGATCGCCGCCGCCGACAAAATGCTCGAATGCTGCCGGCTGATTAATCGCTGACTGGAATTAAGCCACTGCTTCACCATAAGTGTACTCTGGTATTGTAGCAGTTAAATATGATAAAATCGCTTTCTTATGCCAGTGACTACCTCAGCCGCAAAAGCCCTCCGCCGTGATCGTCGCCGGACTTTGGTTAATCTAACTTTGCGCTCCCAAGTTAATAGTCTGGTCCGCCAGTCGACCCAGCGTCCCACCGCTGACTTAATTAGACAAGCTTATTCCCTTTTGGATCGAGCCGCCCAGAATCACATCCTTCATCCCAATCGAGCGGCCAAATTAAAATCCAAGTTGGCCAAACTGCCACCGGTGAAGAAGCGCCCCTAACCCCCATCTTGCTCTTGATACCTGAATTTTCTACAATGTAATTGAGGCTCTGTCATTAGTCGCCTGCCCAACATGGCTAATCAGCTCCATCCAACACCCAGTATTAACCTCTTAACTCAAGATGCCTTGTCTTCGAGTTTGATCGGCAAATTCTTGCTCTGGACTTTATCCATCGGCCGCTATGTCGTAGTTTTTACCGAATTAATTGTCATTCTCTCTTTTCTCTCCCGCTTTAAACTAGATCGGGATCTAACCGACTTAAACGAAGCCATCGCCCGCCAAAAAGCCATTGTCCTGTCCTATGGTGATTTAGAGACCAAAATCCGTTATGACCAGGAACGGCTAGCGCTGGTTCGTCAGGAGGAGACTAAGCTCAAACCGCCTCAAGTCCTCACCCTCTTAAATCAAACTGTCCCGGCTGACATTAAGTTTGATGACCTGAGTTTAACTGAAAATTCCTTTAAATTTTCGGCCGTTGCCCTCACCCCTCAAGGTTTGGCCGTGATGCTTAACAATCTGGTCAATCACCCTCTGGTTGAAGAGGTTAATATTACCGACGTCTCGTCTCAGGATCAAAACAATAGCATCAACTTTTCCATTGACACTAAATTAAAAGCCCCCTCGTCCGGCTGATCCACCTATGCCCACCCTGTCCAACCGCAGCTACAAAAACGAATATGTTCGCTACCGCCAATATTATCATCGGTTGTGGATCTTCTATCAAAGACCGGCGGCTAAAGTTTCGGTCGCTCTCCTCTTGACCATTTTCACCATTGTCTTTTTTGCCGTTTTCGCCATCCGCCCCACCCTTCTCACCGTCGCCGAATTAATTAAAAAAATTCAGGATAAAAAAGCCACCCTAGTTCAAATTGAGCAAAAAGCCGCCCAGCTGGCTTCAGCCCAACAGGAATACCTGGCCGCTCAAACCCAATTACCCTATCTTGATCAAGCCCTGCCGGGAGAACCTGACCTCCAGCAAATTATCCGTTTACTCGAAGCCACCGCCGCTTACCACGGTTTAGCCCTCTCCAATTTAAAAGTCGCTGGCGCCAATTATTCTCAGGCCGGCGTCCCTTATGCCGCCGGGCTTCAACCGCTGCCGGTGACTTTGTCCGTCGAGGCCGATTTCCCGACGCTTAACGCCTTTCTTAATGATTTAGGCCGTTTAAGCCGGCAATTTACCTTTAAATCGGCCAGCTTTAATGCCCAAAATCAATCCCGGTTTGCCGGCCAAACCGACCAGCTTAATTTAACCTTAACCGGCGAGATCTATTTCTTGCCCCAAGACACTTATGCGGCTGATCATTGAAGATACCAAACACTTAAACCTGGCTCAAGACCTCTTATGGGTCGGCACCTTTACTTTGGTGACGGTCATTATCTGGATTGTCTATGGGGTTTATGTCACTTTTACTAAGCCCTATCCTGATTCCGACACCAGCCAATTGTTGACGCCCTTAAACCCCACCCTCGATCAGGAAATGCTTCACAACCTTAGCCAGCGGTTCGCCCCGCCGTCCGATTTAGTCATCTTAGTTAAATCCGAAGCCGGTGCGGTTCAAGCCCTTGGCTCACCCCCGAATCAGTCGGCCTCCGTCTCTGCGGCTGTACCCACGCCGTTGGTGTCCACTTCCTCAGCTTTATTCGCCTTCTAAGTTTACTCCGGTTAGTGTTAATATGGAGTTGTTTCTACCTGAGGAAACCATGTTGCTATGCTTAATCGTAAAATCCCGACCTTAATCGCTTTAATTATCTTGGGTGGCTTTACCGTTATTAGCGTGCTTCTACTCAATCGTCCTACTCAGCTTTTATCCTCGGTTTCGGCTACCAGTCAACCTCAAGCCGTGACCATCACCAATCTTTCGGCCACTGCTTTCACCGTTACTTGGTTAACAGCGACTGAGACTTCCGGCTCGGTGGTGTACGGCACCAACCCGCGCCACCTTAATCAAGTTATCCTCGATGATCGTGATCGTTTGACCGGTCGGGAGCAGACCTACTTAACCCACGCGGTCACCGTTAAACCGTTATCACCAGCCACGGTTTATTATTTTCAGATCCACGGTCAATCTCTGGCTAGTTCTGATCAACTCTATCAGGTGACTACTCTTGCCCCTCTCCCCACCTTGCCTCGGGCGGATATTGCCTTTGGGCAAGTCTTAAACCAAGCTGGCTTACCCGCCGCCAATACCCTCGTCTACCTCATTTTCCCCGCCGCTGTGCCCGCTGCCCCCGTCTCGACCCTTACCTCTTTGGCCGGTCAGTGGGCGATTAACTTGTCCACTATTCGTACTCCGACCGGCGAGGCCTATATTAATTATGACCGGGATAATAGTCAGCTTTACTTAACGTATATCGCCGGTCTTGGAGACAAAGCCAGCCTGACCACTACCACCGCCAATGATCAACCCGCCCCCACCGTCACCCTCGGGGAGACTATTGACTGGCGTGAGCTGCCTTTAACCCCACCGACTCAAGTTGAAGTTCAAGTCCCGATCGTCCCCTTTAAATAGTTAAATTATCTATGCCTGTCACTAACTTGTCCGCCTATCAACTTAATTCTGATCCGGTTGTCCCGGTCTCCGCCTCTTCTCCGCCGCCGCCGCTGCTGGTGGTGGCGCCACCCCCGGATTTCCCCAGTCTCACTATCTACCGGCCACTCGTCCCTCCGCCGGAAAACCCGCTCCCCCAACCACCCCCGGACTTAACCGCTTCCACTCCCAGTCCCGATTGGAAAAAGACTGTCCTCATCGGTATTGTTTTGTTCTTCGCTGGTACAATAACCGGTGTTAGCCTAATGTTGTTTCTTTATTAATGGCCCCAACCCCGCTCGCTTCGATCAGTGCTTTTTTCCCCTGTTTTAATGAGGAGCAAAATGTCACCGCTATGGTGGCGGCTTTAACCACTGTTTTGCCTCAAGTGGCTCAGCGCTACCAAATCATCATCATCGATGACGGCAGTCAAGACCAAACGGGCCGGTTGGCCGATGAGCTAGCGCTTCAAGATCGTCACCTTAAAGTCATTCATCATCCCACTAACTTAGGCTACGGTAGCTCTTTACGCTCCGGCTTTGCCGCCGCCGACTATGCCTGGACTTTTCTGACCGACGGTGATCGTCAGTTCGATGTCACCGAACTTAAAAAGTTTATTCCCTATACCAAAGATTTTGACATCATCATCGGCTACCGCTTAAAACGGGCTGAAGGTAGTTTCCGTACCTTAAACGCCCGCCTATTTAAATTATTTATTGACTTGCTCTTCCGGGTTCACGTCAGAGACATTGACTGTGCTTTCAAATTACTCCGTACCAATCAAGTTAAACCGTTGCCCTTTATTTCTACCGGCGCCATGATCAGTAGCGAACTCCTTTATCGCCTCAAGAAACGGGGGCTTAAGTTTAAACAGTTGCCGGTCCATCATTTTCCCCGGGCTTGGGGTTCACCGACCGGCAATAGCTTTAAGGTCATCCTCAAGGCCGGGCTTGAAGCCGTTAACCTCTACTTATCCATTAAATTAAACCGATCCATATGAAACTTGGTATCGTTGGTGCCGGTTTTACCGGGATGGCGGCTGCCTATGACTTAGCCCAAGCTGGTCATGAGGTGGCCGTTTTTGAAGCTCAAGCTGCCGCTGGCGGTTTGGCCGGCGGCTTTAAGGCTCGCCACTGGGATTGGTATTTGGAGAAATACTATCACCATTGGTTTGCTTCTGATCATGACCTGAAACGCTGGCTTAGGGCCCTGAACCTGGCTTCAAATTTAATTTACCGTCAGCCTTCGACTATGGTTTACTTCCAGCGCCGTTTCTATCGCTTTGATTCCCCCTTGGCTGTCCTTAAGTTTCCCGGTTTGACTTTATCTGTTAAAAGTCGGTTTGCCGCCGTCACCGCTTATCTTAAATATGTCGCTCGCTGGCAAAGTCTCGAAGCGGTTTCGGCTTCTGCCTGGCTTACTCAACATTATGGTCTCAAAGCCTATCGCGCCGTTTGGCAGCCCCTGCTTGAGGGTAAATTCGGACCCTACTCGCGTCAGGTCAATATGGCCTGGATGTGGGCTCGGCTTAAAGCCCGCACCCCTAGTTTGGGTACCTATCGGGGTGGCTTCCAAACCTGCAGTCACGATCTGGTGGCGGCTTTAACCCGCCGCGGGGTTACCTTTCACTTCAATACTCCTATCACCCGACTTAAACCTCACAGTCAGGGTTTGACCTTATTTAGTCAGTCCGGCTCGCATCGGTTTGACCGGGTTTTACTGACGACTCCGCCAGCCCTAACGGCTAAAATTTCTCCTTTTCTGCCGTCGGCCTATCTTAAATCGCTGCTTGAACAACCATTTCTGGGCGCCATTATGCTCATTCTCTCGCTTAAACAGCCTTTAACCCACAGTTACTGGTACAACTTACCCAAAGCCGCTGGCTTTCCTTTTTTAGCGCTGGTCGAACATACCAATTTTGTTTCACCCCGTTATTTTGGTGGCGAGCATCTGGTTTACTGCGGCGATTACCTCCTGCCTCACCATCACCGCCTGAAGGCTTCCCCCGATCAACTCCTTCAAGCCTATTTACCGGGGTTGCAAAAACTGAATCCGGCTTTTACTCCTGACTGGATTAATCAAGCCTGGGTTTTTCAAACCGCCTATGCCCAACCCGTTCCCGGCCTCAATCATAGTCAGAAAATCCCATTGCTGGTTACCCCCCATCCCCATCTATTTTTTGCCGGCCTGGCTCACGTTTATCCCTGGGATCGCGGCACCAATTATGCCGTGGCCTTAGGCCGCCGGGTCGCCCAACTCATGCTTCAGTCACTATGAAACTACCGAAATTCTCACGACGCTCCCCTGATTGGCTGGTGGCTATCGTCTGCTTGGTCTTAGCGTATGGTCTCATGCAGCATACTTTTAAAGTTCACGCCCAAACCTGGTATATTGCTAGTAAATTATGGAGCGATTTTGCCGCTCATTTACCCCTGATCCGTTCTTTTTCTCTGGGTGACAATTGGCCGATCGAATACCCTACCTTTCCCGGTGCCCCGATTCGCTATCATTTTCTTTTCTATGCCGTGGTCGGCTATCTGGAAAAGCTGGGCTTCCCTTTGGCCTTGTCCCTCAATCTTTTCAGTGCCGTCGGCTTGGCTCTCCTCCTCTTTATAATCTATCGTTATGCCCGGCTAATCTTTGGTCCAATTCAAGCCGGCCTCCTGGCTCTGGTTTTATTTCTCTTTAACGGCTCTTTAAGTTTCCTGGAATTTTTTAAAACCTACCCTCTGGATCGTCATTTTTTAACCGCCTTGGTCACTAACTCTCGTTTTGTCAGCTTCGGTCCTTGGGACGGGAAAATCGTCGCCGCCTTTTGGAATCTGAATATCTATACCAACCAACGCCATTTAGGTTTAAGTTTTGGCTTAAGCTTGTTACTCTTGTTCCCCCTTTTTAAACGTCTCTATCACCGCTTCACCCCGACTCCGGCCGTCACCCTGGCTTTATTCCTGGGCATGTTTTGCCTTCCCTGGCTTAATCAAGCCGCCGCCGTCATCACTCTCTGGTTCCTCGGCTTTTTGTTTCTCTTCAATTTTAAGGTTTTAAAACCGCTCCTCATCCCCGCCGCTTTGATGATTTTAGCTTCCCTGCCGGGCCTCCTGTACTATTTAGCTTTAAATGGTCCATCGGTGACTGTCACCCCCGGTTTCCTTTCCGCCTCCCCCGATCTGCTCTCGTTGATCCGGTACTGGTTCTTCAATTTAGGCCTTTACTTGATTCTCTTACCCCTGCTTTTTGTCTGGTTGGACCGCCGCGGCCGGTCGGTGTTGCTCGCCGCCGCTGGTTTGCTCCTACTCGCTAACCTGGTTCAACTGTCTCCGGATATGATTAATAACCACAAACTGGTCAATTTCTTTATGCTCTTTATGGTGGTCTATACTTCCGGTTGGCTGCTTGCCTTATGGCGCCGTTGGCCTCGCTTTCGCTGGGGTCTCATCGGTCTCACTGGTTGTTTGGCTTTATCCGGTGTTATCGATTTTTTCCCCATCATCAATGATTATTACTTGCCCGTCGCCGACGTTGGCCAAAATCCGGTCGCCCGCTGGATCGCTCAGTCAACACCTAAAGACAGCGTCTTTCTCACCACCACCTATCTTTATAATCCTGCCTCCCTGGCCGGGCGGAAAACCTATCTCGATTATGGCTATTTCAACTGGTCCTTAGGTTACCCTGATCCAGCCCGGCGTCAAAATTTACCCCTCATTTTGTCGCCCTCAGCTAGAAGTGTCCTAATTTGCCGTCTCTTAGAGGCGCAATCTATCGATTATATTTTAATTACTCCCGGCCGCGGTGATCTCGGCAACCTCGATCCGCACCAGTCCACTCTTGTCCGGGAATTCCAGCCAGTCCTGACTGCCGCCGATGGTTCTCAAGTTTATTCGACTCAAGCCAATTGTCTGCTCTATGACTAAAGCCATCCCCAAAGTCGGTTTTGACCTCGACGGCGTTATTCTCTATAACCCCGCCCGTCTGGCTCGACCCTTAATCACCGGTTACAAGCGCTTGATTCTTAATAAACCCCTGACTGCGTTTACTATTCCTCATACCCCCCTGCAGCGCTTCATCTGGACTTTGCTGCATAAATCAAGTTTTTTTATCGCTCCCGGTTTTAATGAATTAAAAACTTTGGTCCGACAGGGACGCCTTGAAGCTTATTTAGTTACTGCCCGCTTTGATTTTTTAAAGTCGGATTTGGATCGTTGGCTTGAGAAAATCGAGGCTGACAAAATCTTTAAAGCTGTCTATTTCAATCAAAAAAATGAACAACCTCATCTTTATAAACTCAAAATTATAAAGCAGCTCCAGTTGGACTATTTTGTTGAAGATAACTGGGATATCGTCAAAAATTTGGCGGTCGCCCCTCACTTAAACACCAAAATCTTCTGGATCTATAACCTTTTCGACCGGCGCTTGGCTTACCCCTATAAATATCCCACCTTGCGTCGGGCTCTAGCCGCTTTAAAGCCAAACCTGTAACTTATGCGTCTGACTTTTTTCACTCCCTACTTTTACCCCTATGTTTCCGGGATGACTACTTTTCCGCTCTTGTTGCTCAAGCATTGGGCTAAAACTCACCAAGTTGAAGTGATTACTTTTGCCTATCAACCTCAGCTGGCCCTCAGGCAATCACTTGGTCGTCTCACCATCTACCGCTTGCGCCCTACCCTGCGCTTGCATAAAGGCTTTATCTCGCTCTCAGCCGGAGCCTTTTTTGCCGACCGGGTTCGGCAAACCGATTTAGTCCTTACCAATCTGCCCAACTTTGAAGGCTGGCCTCTGGTTTGGTTAGCCAAACGTCATCATAAACCAGTTCTGGCTCTCTATCATTGCCGTGTGGATTTAGGGCCTGGCTTAGTCAACCGCCTGCTCCATTTTGGTCTGGATGCCAGCGTGGCCTTTCAGCTGAAAACCGCCCAGTTAATCATCGGCACCAGCCCCGATTATCTTCAAAGTCAGCCTCAACTGGCTCCTTACCTTAATAAATGCCAGGCGATTTATCCACCCATGCCTCCTTTAACCGTCAGTCGGCCGGCTTTGGCACATTTTCTCCAGCTTAAAGGCAAACGGCGTTGGCTCGGCTTTGTCGGCCGCATTGCCCGGGAGAAAGGTTTAATCTATCTGGCTGACGCCTTGCACCATTTACCCCATCGTTCCCGCTATGAACTAGTCATGGCTGGCCCCGAACCAGCTAAAGTCGCCGGTGAAACCAAATTTTATCGGCAGTTTATTACCCGGCTCAAACACCTGGGTCTGACTTTCCGCCATTTTGGTTATTTAAGTCCCAATGCTTTAAGCGGCTTTTATCAGGCTCTCGACGTCTTGGTGCTACCCTCCTTAAACTCCACCGAAGCCTTTGGCCAGGTTCAAGTCGAGGCCATGCAATTGGGTACCCCGGTGATCGCTTCGGCTTTGCCGGGTGTCCGCCTTCCGGTTCAAGCCACGGGTATGGGTCTCTTGGTCGCCCCGCATCAATCTCAAGCTTTGGCCCAGGCTTTACATCAAGTCATAACTCGCCGGGAAATATATACCTCGGCCGCTCAACGTGATTTAGCTAAGCGGCTGTTTAATTATCGCTTAGCCCTTAAGCAATATGACCAAGCCTTGGCCGCTGTCACCCGCTGACACTGCCTTCATCCAGCACCTAGTCACTGTCTATTTATCCCATCGACCGCTTTTTTATAGTTTTATCCGGCCTCAGGAAGGCTGGTTGTTTCACCGCCACCGGGGTTTGATCCAAGCCCCGATTCTGGATTTTGGCTGCGGTGATGGCTTTTTTGCCTACCAAGTTTTCGGGACTCGTGCCATTGACGTCGGTTTGGACATTGTCCGGAGCCGCATCTCAGCATCGCCTCAGTCTCCCGCCTACCAAAAAATTGTTACCTATTCTGGCCAAAAAATTCCTTTTCCGGATAAATATTTTTCCACCGTCATTAGTAATTGCGTCTTTGAACACCTTCCCCACCTTGAAAGCAACCTTACCGAAATCTACCGTGTCCTCAAACCCGGCGGTCACCTGCTGACCACCGTGGCTACCAATTCCTGGGAAGAATTTTTCCTTGGTTCCCGGTTTTTGGGGCAGCCCTATTTACGCTGGTGGCGTCGGCGCCAAGCCCATATCAATTTACTCAGTCTGAAGCAGTGGCAAACGCTTTTGCGGCAGACTGGCTTTAGCCCAGTGATCACTCGTGGTTACCTCTCCGACCGGCTGGTCCGCTACCTGGAAATGACTCACTATTTATCCTGGCCTTCACTCCTGGCATATAAATTATCCGGACGCTGGGTTTGGTGGTCCGGTTTCTATTCCTGGCTCAACTTAAGCCAAGCCCTCGCCGCCACCCTGATTCGGTCTTTAACCGTTCCTCCTTCTCACAGTGGTGCCGTATTTTTGGCGCTCACCAAACCGCTGTACTCCAAAGCTACCGGTTAGTGGCAAATACCATTTTCAACTGGCGGTGGACCTCATTATTAAAAACCTGACAATCAAAGCCTAATTTCCTTAACCGAGCCACAAGTCGGTCAAAATCTTCTTCCATCTTGCCGGTAAAAAGATGGGCTTCCATGGCCATATGCTTCACCCGTTGTAAGCTCCTAGTCGAACTCTGTTTAAAAATGGGGTATTCAGCTCCCTCACAATCCACTTTCAGAAAGTCACACCGCCTAATTCTATGGCTGGTCATCAACTCATCCAGACTTTTTACCTCTTGAACCCAAACTTTGATCCCGGTTAGCTGATTGGTCTTTATATTTTTCTTTAATCGATTCACCCGGTTATTATCCTTGTCAAACGCCAGAACCGTCGCCCCCGCTCGAGCTGCGGTCAGGGCAAAATCACCAATCCCCGCCCCGATATCGATGACCACCTCTCCCCCTTTAAGGCTTTTTACCGCCTCATATTGCCGATCAATCGCCACTTCCTTGATTTCCCACAAATCCATCGGTTTCTGCCAATAAAAGCTTAAGCCGTTTCTCAACTTGACCCAGTGGTCTCCTTTAGCGTGCCAACGAAATCCTTTTATCTTCGTCGCCAAGGTCACCATTGAGCTCAAATAGTAACCGGCCGCCGTCATCAAATCTGGTCTTCGGTTCTCAGCCAACATACTAGATAATCTAGCTTTACTTCAGTTTATAAATCATCACTTTTGGGTGGTCGTAGACGGTGAAAGTTTCATCCGCCCAGTCGTCAGGCAGACTGATGGGTATGCCCAAATATTTCAGTGACGGATAAGCCGTAAACTCTGCCACTTTTTGGTAGGGGAGTCGGCCGGCCAATAAGTCTTCATAAAACCGGCTCATCCGGGGATATTTCTCGGGTACGGTTGGAATCGAGCCCCAACCTCGATTGGAGGTCAGCAAATAATAGTCTCCCACCGCTAGCCAAGCTTCCATTTGCTGCCACTTTTCCGGTGTATCTGGGTCAAAAACCTTCAATTGCTCTCCCCGGTAAACTTTGGCCGCTTTTCCGGGGACATTTATCGGCAGGCCGTCATCCCAATATTCGGACAAGAGCAGGCTATTGGCGGGAATATTGTCCAAGATCCAAACCGAAGCTTGGACTCGGGCATGAGGCTGAAGATAAATCGAAACAAACATCAGCGGCCATATCAACATTAATCCCGTTAAGACTGGCGTGACCCATTTGGCTCGAGTCGCTAACCAACTCGCCCCCAATCCAGCCCAAATCGCCCATAGGGGATATAGATAAATAAAATAGCGTAAGGCTTTGACAAATTGAGTACTCTGATACAAAAATATCGCCCCGACCCAGCCTAAGAGTAACAGCCATACCCATCTGCCCTGATTTTTCCTGATCATTTTGATGGTCAAACTGATACCGATTAATCCTAATATCATTGGTACTAATCCCACTCCCAATAGGGTCATGTTTTTCAGGGCAAACCCCACCGGCGCTTTATTAATCCACTGGACTGCCGGCGGGAACCAAACCTCCGGTCCTTCCCAGATTTTTAAGGCTTTAACATTATCGATAAAATGTTGACTGATCATGGGATTAAGCCAATTGGTTGAGGCAAAAACCGTTGGATCAGCTAGCCGCCAGCCAAAATACCCGCTTAAAAGATACATCACACTGGCCCCGATTAATTGGCCCCACCGTTTCACTTTTTTGGCTTTAAATCCCGGTACTAACCATATCAATCCCAAATCTAACGGCACTAACAAGACGGCATTGATTTTGGTCGCTAAAGCCAAACCTAAACATAACCCAGCCAAAACCGCCTGATACCATCGCTCTTTTAACGCCAATCTCAAAGAAAAATAGAGACTGGCCGTCATCAGCGTGGTTAATAAAGTATCCGTGGCGAAAAAATGGGCCAGCTGGATGGGTAAGACCATCACCCCATAGGCGAAGGCTGACCATAACGGTAAGTGTTGGTATAAGTGATATTGCTTGGTCAGTAATTTGGCCGTGGCATAGACTAAAATTAGGGTCAAACAGTCAAACAGAGCCGCTAAACTTCTACCTTGGAGAGTCAAACCGTCATAATTATCCGTCTTTAAACCGCTGGCCAAAAGTTTGTTTATAGTTAACGGGAAAGTGCCATAAACAAAAAAATCATAGCCCACCGTTTGGGGATTCAAGCTTGAAGTCTGGGGATTAAAATACTGCCTTAAGGATTTGGGTCGGCTCATTGCCTGGCTGACCATAGTTAAAAACCGCTCGTCCGGGTGCAGGTGATTGCCTTGGTCCCAATTTAAACCGACCCAGCGAAAGCCGCCGGCTAACAAAATGATTAGTATCAAGGCTATAGACTCTTTTTTTGGCCTTACCATAAGCTTTACCGCTCTTCTAGTATACCTAGGGTCTGTGGTAACTTAAAACGGTATGCTTTCGGCTCTCCTCACCATTTCGGCTGCTTATATGATTACCTGGTTGCTGCAGGTCATTGGTTGGCCTTATTTGGTTTGGGCTCTCGGCTCTCGTTTGCGCGATCGAGGCTGGTCACTGGCTCGGCTCCTGACATGGTTGGCTGTTAGTCTGATCATTTGGTCTCTGGCATACTTCAAATTGCCGCTTAATACCGTTTGGGCCATTTGGTTGGTACTCTTTATTTTAGCTGTTGGTGCCGTTTCCTTGACTCTTCGCTGCCGGTCTCAGATCAAACAGGTGTTTCAGGAAGCCAAATGGTTGCTGCTGGTGGCGGAAAGTCTGTTTCTTTTCGGCTTCTTTTTCTTAAGTCTGGTCCGAGGCTTTAATCCGGCCATCCTCGATCTGGAAAAATTTATGGATGCCGGTTTTATGGCCTCATATTTACGCGCCCCCACCTTGCCGGCGCCTGATATGTGGTTGGCAGGGGAGACGATCAATTATTATACCTTTGGCCACTTCATGGGTTCGGTGATGACTCGGATTTGGCTCTTGCCTATTAGCTTAAGCTATAACTTGCTCCTCGGTTTGATTATGGCTTTAAGCCTTAGCCTCAGCTTCTCGGTGGTGGTTAATTTCTTATCCCCCCTGTTTCCCTCCCGCCTCAAGCCCTTAATCCTCGGTGGCTTGGTGGGTACACTCCTGGTTAACCTTGGCGGCAACAGCCATACCTTCTGGTATCTCTTCAAACATCACGGTTGGACGGGTTATTGGTATGCTGATGCCACCCGTTTTATCGATCGGACCATCCACGAATTTCCGGCCTATTCCTATGTGGTGGCCGACTTGCACGCCCATGTCTGGGGTTTACCCTTAGTCTTAACTTATTTCATTTTTCTGATGCTTTGGTCTAGGGCTTTGTTTCTGCCCCAGCGAAAAGCTGGCTTAGGGCTGGCCGCTACCTTAGGCTTATTTTTAGGCATCTTTGCCATGACCAGTACCTGGGACGCTTTAATTTACACCTTATTAACCGGCCTGGTCAGCTTTGTTCTCTTGTTAGCCTATCCCCCTTTAATCAAACCGCTGTTATTTTCCGCCATGGTGGCTCTCCCGACGGCAACGCTTACCGCTTTACCTTGGTTTCTGTCATTCACCTCGATTGCTGAAGGTATCGCCGTCGCCACCCAACATTCCCCCCTCTGGCAGTTGGCTGCTCTCTGGACTGGCCATTTCCTCCTCAGCCTATTGGCCTTAATTACCGCTTTCATCGCTTTAATTAAACACCGCCACCGCTTAAGCCCAACCGCTATCGCCACTTATCTCCTGATTGTTGCCTTGGTGGTGACCGCCTGGTTGTTATTAATCTTACCCGAGTTGATATTCTTCAAAGATATTTATTCTGGTCATCCCCGGGCCAACACCATGTTTAAATTGACATACCAGGCCTTTATTATGATGAGCCTCACCGGCGGCTGGCTCTTTGGCACTCTCTTTCTTAAACGCCTAGCGCCCCATTGGCTCCGGCTCATTGCCGGTCTTGGTCTCATCTTAGTCACCGGCGCAGTACTCTGCTTTCCCTTTTTTGCCTACCGCGACTACTACAACCGCCTTAAAGGCTTTAAAGGTCTTGATGGCCATCAATGGCTTGAAGCTCAGTACCCCGACGATTACCAAGCCATCCTTTGGTTAAATAGCCAAGTCCGCGGTCAACCGGTGATCCTTGAGTCATGGGGTGAAAGCTACACTACCTTTGATCGAGTCTCTTCGATTACCGGCCTGCCGACCGTTTTGGGCTGGCGAGTGCACGAGTGGCTCTGGCGTGGTGGCTTTGACATTCCCGGTGCCCGGACTACCGAAGTCGATACCATTTTCAGTAACCCCACCACTGTCACTAGCCAAGAACTCCTCCAGCGTTATCAGGTGCAATATATTTTTATCGGCGCCAAAGAACGGGAACAATACCCCAATCTCAATCAAGCTGCCTTTAAATCTTTAGGTGACGTCGTCTTCGAATCCGGCTCTACCTTCATCGTCAAACTTTAGTTATTCGCTAACACTCTTACCATACTATAATGAATCCATGGCCTCTCAAGGGTTTATAAAAGGCATATTATTTGGGAGCGGTCTTCCAATTATATTAATATCATCTGCTTATTTTATAAGTTCAATTCATAACCAAATTTATGCTAAAACGGACGCTATCACTAAAACCGCTCCTTACCCCCCAACTTATCCGTCACACGTGGCCGGTGAATTTCTGATTAAACTGAAACCCAATACTGATTTCAACGATTGGAAAATCAAGACATCAAAGACAGTCAAATATCAACATATCTCCAAACTCTACCTTCCTCAATCCGAACACCAGTTTGTTAAAGTTACCCTGGATGATACCAGGGAAAAACCCTTAAAAATCATTAGCCAGTTAGGCCAAAAAGCACAACTTCCTTCCGAGATCGAAACTCAGATTCACAACCTTAGTCAAGATGACCAAGTCGTCACAGTCGAACCCAACTACCTTTATTCCACGAATCTGACCCCTAACGATCCACTCTTTCCCAACCAATGGTATTTACCCAACATTTCCGCCGAAGCAGGTTGGGAACATGGCGTAGGATCTTCGCCCGTTACGATTGCCGTTCTAGATACGGGTATTGACATTAACCACGAAGACCTTCAACCAAACATTTGGATTAATCGTGCTGAAATTCCCCAGGATGGTATTGATAATGATCTCAATGGCTTCGTTGATGACGTAAATGGCTGGGATTTTGTGGCAACCGATCCTACACTTTGTGCGTCAGGTGAAGATTGTCTTATCCCTGATAATAATCCAAGTGATTTTGTTGGTCATGGAACCCATGTTGCTGGAATTATTGGTGCCCTAGGTAACAATCAAATCGGAATAGCCGGTATTTGCTGGCAGTGCACAATTATGCCCATTCGGGCTGGATATCTTGGATCTGACCACAACGGATATTTAGATACCGAGACCATAATTGAGGGATTATATTATGCGGCCGACAACGGTGCTCAAATCATCAATATGAGTTTTGGTAGCCAATTTTACTCCTCCATCCTTGACGCTGCCCTAAAAGAATTAGCAGCACAAAATATTATTCTAATTGCCTCAGCCGGTAATTATAGTAGTGATTACCACACATATCCCGCCTCACTCAATCAAGTTATTGCCGTCGCTGCCACTGATTCAAACAATCACAGAACTAATTTTTCCAGTTACGGTTCTTGGGTGGATATCGCTGCTCCAGGAGAGAGGATTCTGTCCCTCAGGGCTCCAGGCACTGATATGTATCAAGACCCTAACCATGTCGTAGCCGATCAGTATTACCTTGCTTCAGGTACTTCCATGTCATCCCCCATTATTGCTGGCGTCGTGGCTTTAAGACTTTCACATACACCTAATCTTGATCAAATCCAACTCATGAAATTGTTGAAAAATGCACATGATCCACCTATTAGCAACGAGCCGATTGGTTTTGGGAAAGTAAATCTACTCCAATGGTTAATTCAATCACCATCCATTTCTCAAGTGCAGTTAACTAACCCTCAAGAAAACAATTACCTTTTCACTCCCATCCAACCATCACTCTCTATCTACGGCACTGGTCAACAAGTCACTAATTATCGGTTAGAATATAGCCAAGGCTTATATCCTACTAGTTGGCAAACTATCATTGACTCCGACCAGCCTCTAAATAGTTCCAATCCCCAATTACTCACTACTTGGACCCCTCAAGTCTCACCAGATCAATCATATACCTTACGTTTCACTGGATTTGACCAATCCAACAATCCAGACGTTGCCCTTACCCGATTGTCTTTTTATGATCCAAATCTTGGATGGATGACTAATCTTGGCAGTCCTTACATATCTTCACCTGTTACTGGCGATCTAAATGCTGATGGCCAATCCGAGATTATCGTTGTTAACACTCCTACTGCCTTTTCCAACGACTTGAATTTGAATATCTTCAATGCCGATGGCACCTCATTTCTCCCTTCACTACCTCTCAGGATTCAGGGGGGCTATGGTGGTTTCGGATCGACTCCGGCCATTGGGGACATTAATCAAGACAACCATCAAGAAATAATCTTAGCCGGTACCAATAAATTTGAGTATCCATTTCAAGAAGAAGGTACTCTAACCATTATCTCTGATCTTGGCATTCCCCTTCCAGGGTGGGATCCAAAAACTATTGACGATGGTATAAGTTTAGATTCTAGATGGTGTCGTGGTTGGCAACACCCAGACCGACACTGCGGGGGCTTTCAAAGTGCTCCAGTTTTAGCTGATTTAGATAAAGATGGAAATCTAGACATTATTATATTAAGCAATTTTGGGAAATTATATGTTTTCCATGGTGATGGTAGCTCTCTATCTCCCTTTCCACTTCTACTTGGCCAGCCATATTGGTTCGGTAATACACATAACTCACCTGCTGTTGGTGATCTTAATCAAGATGGCAACCTGGAAATTGTCGTTGCTCTAGGTGAAAATAATGTTCCTGAGGCGGGCACGTATATTTATGTCATTGACCATACAGGTACAGTTCAACCAGGCTGGCCTAAAATTATCATTGGTGATGATCCTTCCCAAGCTACCTACTACAGCAGTATTAACGCTCCACCTATATTGGTTGATATCGACCAAGATCACAAATTAGAAATATTCGTCCTCTCATGGAATGAACAAGGTGGCCTAATTCATGGCTGGAATGAAGATGGCTCAAATATTCCCGGATGGCCTGTCAGTGTGCCGGGAGCAATGTATAGTCTTTCTGCTGGCCGATTTTCCAACTTCACTTCACCTGTGATTTTTGCAGCTACCTATAGACCAGATTTTCCCCAAAAAGTTTTCGCCTTTGCACCTGAGGGTCAACCTTTACCGAATTGGCCACTTAATACCAGCATTAATGCTATGACTGGCCAAGCTATCCTTGGTAATTTCGATACAGATTCTGACCAAGAAGTCTTTTTTAATTCAGGTATTACAAACCAGGGCATTGCTTATAATTATGATGGTTCATTAGCTGAAGGTTGGCCCAAAAACATCAGAACTTCGTCATGGCGCACTCCCACTTTAATCTATCCGGAGATGAACCGAAGTTTAATTGTGATTGCCGACACTAATTCTGGCTTTCTTCAAGCATTTGAACTCCCCCTTCTTCAAATAATGCAATCTAGTTGGGGAACTTTTCAACAAAATACTTTTCATACAGGCGTCCTACCGGGACGATTAAGCTATACGCTAGTAGATTTAGATAATGACGGGGATACCGATATCCTAGATTACTTTATCTTTCAACCTCTTTATGGGGACATCGAAAATCATGGTGATATCAATCAAGATGGTCTAACTAATTTGTACGATTTTAATCTCTTAATTCAACCTTGAAATCCACCAGCCATTTAGTCAAGCTGTCTTCGAATCCGGCTCTACCTTCATCGTCAAACTTTAGCCGCGGCCTGGACCAAACCCTTCCAAGTTTCCGCTTTCAGACTGGCTCCCCCGACCAATGCTCCTTGAATAGTTGGTTGGTTCAGAAATGTTGCTAAAGTTTCCACCGCCACCGACCCGCCGTATAACACCGTCACTTCTTTTTCCGCCGCTTGGTTAATCTTCTCCGCCACTGCTTGGGTGTGTTCCGGTTTGTCCGGCTGCCCGCTCCCGATCGCCGCCAACGGTTCGTAGGCAAAAATGGCCTTATCCAACACTTTTGGTTCAAGCGCTAATATTTGTTCCCGAAAGTAGGACTCATCCACACAGACCACCGGTGTCACTCCGACTTCTAAAGCTTGGGCTGCTTTATTCGCCACCTCCTGGTTGGTTTCATGAAACCAGCGGCGTCGTTCCGAATGGCCCACAATCACGTACTCCACCATCCCCGTCAGCATCTGGACCGACACCGCGCCGGTGTAGGCTCCAAACGGAAACGGCGAGACGTCTTGAGCCCCCAGCTTTATGGGTAAATGCAAAGCGGTAATTAATTCCGCCGCCGCTTTCAGGTAGGGGAACGGTGGACAAATGATGTTGACGACCCGGCCCTCTTCCCGAAAACCCCTAAACGACTGCAAAAACACTTCACTTTCCGACCAAGTTTTATGACTTTTCCAATTGGCAATGAGATAAATTGGTTTTCCCGCTTGTACCATAAGCCCCTTCTTTATACCATGCAAGCCATGACTGTGCCACCTTTCTTAAAAGATTTAAATCCGGCTCAACAACAGGCGGTGACTCACACCGGCTCTCCCCTGTTAATCTTAGCTGGTGCCGGTTCTGGTAAAACCCGCGCCCTGACTTACCGCGCCGCTTACCTCATCGCCCAGGGTGTCCCACGCCAGCGGATCCTCCTCACTACATTTACCAATAAAGCCGCTCAGGAAATGCAGCGGCGACTCTACCGTTTGGTCGGTTATCGCTTGCCCCTGGCTGGCACTTTTCACTCCCTCTGCGCTCGCTGGCTAAGACAGCACGGCCAGGCTATCAATCTCTCCCCCGACTTTTCCATCTATGACACTGCCGACCAAATCCAACTTCTCAAACAGGTTTTACGTGATCTTAAATTAGATCCCAAGGAACATCGCTTGAGCCCGTTATTACATTACCTGGAATCGGCCAAGCAGGAGCTGCTCACTCCGGCCGATTACGCCGCTCTGGCTCGAGGTCCAGCTCAAACCACCGCCGCTCGCGTCTATACCCACTACCAAAAATTGCTCTTCCAAGCCAACGCCTTGGACTTTAACGATTTGCTTTTTATGGCTGTGACACTCTTTCAATCAGCCGCCGACATTAGGCAACGTTATCAGGAGCAACTCCTTCATCTTTTAATTGACGAATATCAAGATACTAACCGCGCTCAATATCGCCTGACCCAGTTGTTAGCCACCAAACACCAAAATCTTTGCGTCGTCGGTGATGCCTCTCAGGCTATTTATTCCTGGCGCGGGGCTGACTACCGCAACTTGAGCTTACTTAAACGCGACTTCCCCAACTTAACCATCATTAAGCTGGAGCAAAATTACCGTTCCACCCAGAACATCTTAGATGCCGCTCATGGTGTCATTGCCCAAAATTCCCTGCATCCGATCCTGACGCTCTGGACTCAAGCTGCCAAAGGCGCTTTAGTTGGTCTCTATCCGGCTGCCAACGAATACGCTGAGGTCGACTTTATCTTGCAGACGCTTGCCGACCGCCGCCGTCGTTTTCACTTAAACTTAACCGATTTTACCGTGCTTTACCGGACCAACGCTCAATCCCGGGTTTTAGAAGAGGTCTTTATTCGGGCTGGGATACCCTATGTTTTAGTCGGCGGGGTCAAATTTTATGAACGCAAAGAGGTTAAGGATGTTGTAAGTTACTTAAGGCTGGCGGCTAATCCTCAGGATTCAGTCAGTCGGGAACGCTTGGAAAAACTGGGTCGCCGTCGCTTAAGCTCCTTTGATAATTGGCGGGAAACGGCTGATCTGACTCGATCGCCGGCGGTTCTCCTGGATGAATTATTGGCCGTCACCCAATACCTCAGCCGCTACGACCCCAAAGTCGTCGAAGATTTATACCGCCTGGAAAACGTACAAGAGTTGCGCTCGGTCGCCCAAAATTTTAAGTCCCTCTCCGCTTTTTTAGAAAATGTGGCTTTGGTCGAACCCGATACCGGCCGCCAAGGTTGGGTAGCACCCAGAGGTCAAATGAACCATCAACCGGACCAAGACGCCGTTATCTTCATGACTCTCCATGCTTCCAAAGGTTTAGAATTTGACACAGTTTTTATCATCGGCCTGGAAGAAGGTTTGCTGCCCCATTCCCGTTCGCTCTTGTCTCAAGCTGATCTTGAAGAAGAACGCCGTCTTTGTTACGTCGGTATCACCCGGGCTAAACAACAAGTTTATTTAAGTTATGCCTTGAGTCGCCTCTATTTTGGGACTCGGGCTCGGAACGAACCGTCGCGCTTCCTGGCCGAAATTCCGGCCACCGTCACCGAAAGCCTCGGGGCGTCGTCACCTCCGCCTCCGGTCGCCTCACCCTTGTCGGAAAAACTCTTAGACCAATTTTTAAACGATGAAATCGACATCGACGCATTCCTCCACGGTTAAACCTTGACACCAACCTTAATTCAGTTAAGAATCAAACTATGAAATGGATCGGGGCTTTAAGCGTGGGTTTAGTGTTTCTGGTTTACTTTTTTTCTCCGGTTTGGGCCGAGTCGGTTGAAGTGGAAATTAATCAGGAGATCAACAGCCAAACCAAAACCCGCCTCCGTCAAGAAGTCAGTCAACAACTCAAGGTCAGCCGTTCCTTACCGGCCGAAGTCATCACCAAGAAGGCCACTCTACGCCTCTCTCAGGCTCCTCCAGCCGCCGCCAAAGCCGCTGTCTGTGCCCGGCTCGAAAACCGGATTCAACAGCGCTTGGATCAATACGCCAGCCATAAAGACAAATGGTCCAGCCGCCATCAGGGGATTGTTAAACGCTTGGAAGACTTGGCCGATAAAATGGAGGCTCGCGGCTGTGATGTCTCCACCTTAAGGGCCAATCTCCAAACCTATCAAAATCTCATTGAGGCCTTTGCCGCCGCCTTTCGCGATTTCCATGCTTCCCTCCAGGGATCTCAAACCTATGCCTGCGGTGAATCCGAGGGCCAATTTGTGGCTCAAGTTCAAGAGTCACAGCCAAAACTGGCTTTAGTCAAACAGCGAGCTAGCGAACTCCACACCTTTGTCCAAACGACCCTCCGGACTCGCCTCACCGAGATGAATCGGCTTTGCCCCACCGTCGCCCCCACTCTATGACCATCAAAACTCTGATTTTTATTTTTACCGTCAGCCTGTTTTTAACCGGTTGTTCCCGCCTGAATCAGTCGTTAAACCCCACCCTCAGCCAGGAGGAATTGGCCAACCAGGTTGAAGTGCCGGCGGTTGAGTCCTCTGGTGATCCCTTGCAGGATCAAGACGCCATTGAAGCTGAGCTTGACGACTTAGACGCCCAAGCAGATTTCGCTCCTTTTTCCACCACTGACTTAACTGAATAACGCTCATGGGCGCGGTATAATCCGTCCATGACTAAACAAACCCTCATCTTGCTTGGTTTAGGCTTAGGTATTTGCCTGGCCTTAGTTGGCTTGACCCTGTTCGAATCTTTCCCCGTGACCATGATCAACCCCCTGGTACCCGAACCTTCCCTGGTCCCGGCCAAGCCGTTCCAGGCTTATGCCTTTCTTAACTTACGGGCTGCTGTTCCCCAGGCAAGTCAAATCGTCCTTGAAGCCGTTTTATATCAAGATCCCAGTTTCACTGCTTACCGTTTTGCCTATCAGACCGAGGCTAAAAAAATGACCGGCCAACTTAATCTTCCGACTGCGGCCACTCCGGCGGCCGGTTTCCCGGTGGTGCTAATGCTCAGAGGTTACGTTGATCCGGCGATTTACCAGACGGGTATCGGCACCCAGACCGGCGCCGCTTTCTTCGCCAAAAATGGCTTAGCCACTATTGCCCCCGATTTTTTGGGTTATGGCGGTTCTGATGACCCTGACTCCAATGTTATCGGTGAGCGTCTCCAAAAACCCCGCCACCTTTTGGATCTGATCGCCTCGTTGGCCTCCCTGCCCGTCCTCGATCCGACTCAAATGGTGATCTGGGCTCATTCCAATGGCGGTCAAATCGCCTTGTCTTTGTTGGAAATTACCCAAAAACCGATTCCCACCACCCTTTGGGCGCCGATCTCCAAACCCTTTCCCTACTCAATTCTCTACTATACCGACGAGGCGGACGATCAGGGTAAAGCTTTAAGAGCAGCCTTGGCCGAATTTGAGCAAGCTTATGATGTTTATGATTTCTCCATCGACCGCTATTATGACCAGATTCAAGCACCGCTGTTAATTCATCAGGGTACCGCCGATGACGCCGTCCCCCTAGCCTGGAGCCAAGCTTTAGCCGACACGCTTAAGTCTCTCGACTTGGATGTGACTCTCTATCCTTATCCCGGTAACGATCATAACCTACGCCCCAGTTGGGAAACGGTTATCGCTCGCGACCTTGACTTCTTCAACCACCCCCTCCACCGGGTGTTGACACCCCATAGTACAAAAAATTGACCCTGAGGGTTTTTTGAGTTAAAATGCAGCTTGGATTAGCAAGCAGTAACAGGTTTAGAGGTGGGTTCCCCCGCCTTTTTTTAAACTTATGGCTCAAATGATGCAGGCTCGCACCGAATTTGCCGCCGCTCTGATGCAGATTTGCAATGAGCGTGGTATTGACCCAGAGGTGGTCATCGACACCATTAAGGCAGCGATTTTGGCGGCTTACAAGAAAGATTTCCCCGAAGAGGCTCAAGCCGCGGAAGCTGATGAGTCGATTGAACTGACGGTTAAGATCGATCCGGACACCGGGGCCACCGCCATCACCAAAACTCATGCCGGCAAGACAGTGGATATCACTCCTCCGGGTTTTGGCCGAATTGCCGCTCAAACCGCCAAACAAGTGATTCTTCAACGTGTCCGTGAAGCCGAAAAAGACGCCATTATCAGTGAATACCAAGACAGGATTGGGACCATGACTACCGGCATGGTGTTGCGCTTTGACGGCAAAAACGTCATTTTCGACATCGGCCGGGGTCAAGGTTTTATGCCACCCGAAGAACAAATCCGGGGTGAGTTTTATAAAATGAATCAGCGCCTGGCGGTTTACATTTTGGACATCCGGGAAACCATGCGCGGTAAAACCATTATTGTTTCCCGCACCACGCCTCAATTAGTCGTCGAGTTATTCAAGCGCGAAGTCCCGGAAGTCAACTCCGGGGCGGTGGAAATTAAAGCCATTGCCCGCGAAGCCGGGGTCCGTACTAAAATTTCGGTTATCTCCACTCAATCCGGCGTTGACCCGGTCGGTTCCTGCGTCGGTCAAAAAGGTGTCCGGGTTCAGGAAGTCATCAACGAGCTCAACAATGAAAAAATTGATATTATCCAATATGCCGACAATCCGGTCAGCTTCATCGGCGCCGCTCTGGCACCGGCGGAAAAACTCGATATTGATATTGACCTGAAACAAAAAATGGCCACCGTCACTGTCCCCGATGATCAGATGTCCTTGGCTATCGGCCGGGGTGGTCAAAATGTTCGCTTGGCCGCCAAATTGACCGGCTTCAAGATCGATATCGTCGGCTCGGCCGGTAAAACCCTTTCGGTCACCGGTCAAGAAGAATACGAAATCGACCAATTGGAGTTATCGGCCAAAGTCAGGCAAGCTTTGATTGACGCCGGTATTGTCCATTTCTACGAACTCTATAAAGCCATGGATGAGGCTCGGGACATTGCCGGTATCGGTCCGCGCTCGCGCAAAAATTTGGCTAAGGCGGTTGAGGCCTTCCGTCAATTAACCACCAAGCCCCAAACCGTCGAAGCCACTTAATTAGCTTTAAATTTTCCTATGGTTCAGCCGCCGTTGCCAGCCAAAGCCTTGTCTCGTCCACCCATCGTTGCCATCCTTGGGCATGTCGATCACGGTAAAACCACTTTGCTAGACACCATTCGTCAAACCAGGGTGGCTCAAGCTGAACCCGGCGGTATCACTCAGCATATTGGTGCCTATCAAGCCAACTACAAGGGCAAAGTCATCACTTTTATTGACACGCCGGGTCATGCCGCTTTTGCCGCCATGCGGCGACGCGGGGCTCAGGTCACCGACCTGGTGGTGCTCTTAGTGGCCGGGACCGAAGGGGTCAAACCGCAGACGGTTGAATCCATCAAACACATTCAACAGGCAAATGTCCCCTTTGTAGTCGCCATCAATAAGAAGGATTTACCCGGTTTTTCCGCCGATAAAGTCAAGACTCAGCTGGCTGATCATGGTGTTTTATGCGAAGGTTTTGGTGGCCAGGTCCCGGTGATAGCCGTCTCGGCTCAAAAAAATGAGGGGATTGATCAACTCCTAGAAATTATCATACTCTTAGCCGAGCTCGAGGGTATTACCGCCGATCCTGCCGCCCCCCTAACCGCCGTCATTATCGAGTCTCACTTAGACCCTCGCCGCGGTTATCTGGCCAGTCTCATCGTTAAGCAAGGTACCTTAAGCCAGGGAGATACCGTCTATTTTGACTCAAAGTCCGTCAAAATCAGGGCTTTGTTTTCGGCTCAAGGACGCCCCCAGACTCAAGCTTTACCCTCCGAACCGGTGCTGGCTATGGGTTTTACATCGCTGCCGCCGGTTGGCAGTCAAATCCAATCGACTCCGATCCAGCCGGTTGAACCTGTTCCCGTCAAACCCCCAGTCACCCCACCGCCTCCCACTCCGGCCACCGAAGCCGAAGCTGAGGCCGAAACCGAACCACCGCCAACAGTCAAAGTCTTAATCAAAGCTGACACCATGGGGACTCTGGAAGCCATTATCCATGCCGTTAAACAAGACGAACTGGTCGTGGTCCACCAGGGTGTCGGCTCGGTTACCGAAGCCGATGTCCTCTTGGCTCATAATACCGGCTCCCATATTATTGCTTTTAACGTCCCCGTTACCCAGGGTGCCACAAACTTGGCCAAAATCGAACACGTCAAAATTCAGTCTTTTGCCCTCATTTACGAATTAATTGAATTTCTGGAGAAGAAAGTCCTCTCCCTCTTAGAACCATCGATTTATGAAGAGGAACTAGGCCAAGCCGAAATTGTCCAAATTTTTAAAATCCGGGGTGCCACCATCGCCGGTTGCCATCTCAAGACCGGCCGCTTCAAAATCAAAGATCGGGTTAAAGTTTTCCGGGGTGAGAAATCTCTGGCTCAAAGCCAAATTAGCTCGCTTAAAGAAGGCAAAACTGACCTGAAATCGGTCACCGCTCCCGCAGACTGTGGCCTAATCCTTGATCCCGTAATTGACATGCAGGTTGGGGACATGCTAAAATCCTATAGGATAGTTGAACGGGTGTAACACCCGATCAGAAAATCCAGACTAATCATCATAAATCATCTATAACTATGGCCATTCAAGCCGACATTATCGGTCCACTTAAGGATACTTTAACCACTGCCCGTGACCTTTTTATCCTCTTACCACAAAACGCCGGTCAGGAAATGGTCAACGCCGCTCTTGGTCTTTACCAGACTTTTAAAGCGGCAGGTAAAAATGTCACCGTTGCCTGTCCGACTCCGCTCTCAGCCACCGCTAAGAATTTTCCCGGTGGGGCGGATATCACCGCTAAAATCGGCAATCGCAACCTCATCATCAGTATCCAGGTCGATAAACGCGATAGTATCGATAAAGTCAGCTACAGCCTTGATGAAGCCGCCAAAACTTTCAATTTAGTCGTCCAACCTAAAAAGGGTGAACCCCCCTTAAAGAAAGACGCCGTTAACTTTACCTATTCTGGGGCTTTAGCCGATGCCGTCATCATGGTCGGCGCTAACCGTTTTGAAGACTTAGGCGTCTTTTATCAAGCGGAGAAAAAACTTTTTTCCGAAGCTAAAACCATTGCCGTCTCCCGTTTCGCCGCGGTACCTTTTGCCGATTTCCATGTCACCGATAATCGAAGCCTTTCCTTAGCTGAACTCAGTCTTGATTTAATCAATACCCTTGAGTTAATCCCGCCCGCCGAGGCCGCCACCAATTTGCTCATGGGCATTGATGTCGCCACCCAAAATTTACAAAGTGCCACCGTTACCGCCAATACTTTTGAACAGGTGGCCAAATTGATGCGTTTAGGGGGTGTCCGCCGTTTGAGTACGCCTCCATCAGTCTCGCCTCCGCCGGCCGCTCAAATTCAAGTCACCCCCACTCCTACTCCTTCTCCTACACCCACTCCAGTGCCGATGATTAAACCGGTTACCCCGGCGCCGGTGCCTCAGGATTGGCTCACTCCCAAAGTCTATAAATCGACCGATACCGTCTCTGCTTAAGCGACTTTACCCTAGCACGACCAGGTGGCTTGTGTTACAATCCGATTCGGAATAAATTTCTCTAAAACAGTTTATGGCTCTCGATAAAGATGTTAAACAACAGGTCATGACCAAATTTGGCACTAAATCCGGGGATACTGGTTCTCCTGAAGTCCAAGTGGCTCTCTTAACCGAAAAAATCAATCACCTGGTCAGTCATCTTAAAATTCATAAAAAAGATAATCATTCTCGTCGGGGCTTACTCAAAATGGTTTCCAAGCGCCGCCGTTTACTGCGTTATTTACTCAATAAAAACGAAATCCGTTATCGGGAGCTGATTGCTAAAGTCGGTTTGACTAAATAAACTCGTTTATCAATTAAATTTATATAGGCAGGTGGGTTACCAGCTACAGATCTAAAGAACTCACTTCTTAACGAACCTGATCCAGTTTGTTCGGACGTGAATTCTTTACTTCTTGGCTTGATCTCCCCCTGAAATCTTTATGGCTATTAAAACTCTGACTTTGCCCGTCGGCAAGCAGACGCTTACTTTGGAAATTGGCCGGTATGCTGAACAGGCTAACGCTTGTGTCACCGCTCGCTTGGGTGATACCGTTGTGCTCGTTACTGCCGTCATGGGTCGGGCTAATCCCAACCTGGGTTATTTCCCTCTTTCCGTGGAATATCAGGAGAAATTATATGCCGGTGGTCGGATTAAAGGCTCGCGCTGGGTCAAACGCGAAGGTCGACCGACTGATGATGCCATCCTCACCGCCCGTTTAATCGATCGCAGCATCCGGCCGTTATTTCCTGAAGGTTTGATGAGGGAAATCCAAATTGTGGCCACCGTCCTCTCGGCCGATGGCGTTAACGATGCCGATATGCCGGCCATGTACGCGGCTTCGGCTGCTCTGGCCTGGTCTGATATTCCCTGGGGTGGACCGATCGCCGCCGTCCGTTTAGGACTGACCGCCAAAGGCGACTTTATCGTTAACCCCACTTTTGCTGAGAAAGCCGACAGTCAGCTTGATTTAGTTTTATCTGGCACCCAGTCAGCGGCCGTGATGCTCGAAGCTGGTGCCAACGAAGTCTCTGAAAGTCAGATGCTTCAAGCTTTTGAATTAGCCCAAACGGAAAATACCCGGTTGGCCACTGCGATTACCGACTTCGCCAAGGAGCTCGGCGTCACTAAACAAACCTTTACTTCACCGGTTATCGATGCCACCTTAACGGCCGCCGTCACTGCGGCCGTTAAAGATCAGCTGCCGGCCATGATAACTAAACTTGGTCATTTGGAACCCACTGGTAAAGATGAGTTGGTCACTTCTCTAAGTGAGCAGCATCCAGATTTTCCCCCGGCCGATATTACTGCCGTCATCGACACTCTGCTCAAGCAAGCCATTCGGCGTCAAACTTTAACCAAGGGCGTAAGGCCGGACGGCCGCCAGTTAACCGAGATTAGGCCTTTAAGTTCCGCCGTCGCCGTTCTGCCGCGTACCCACGGCTCGGCCATGTTCCAGCGGGGCTCCACTCAAGCTTTAACCATCACCACTTTGGGCTCACCCGCTTTTAATCAGTTGATCGAAAACATGGAAGGTGAAGAAGCCAAGCGCTACATCCATCATTACATCATGCCCCCTTACTCGACTGGTGAAACCGGCCGGATGGGCTGGCCGTCCCGCCGCGAGGTGGGTCATGGAGCTTTAGCCGAACGGGCTTTAATTCCTATGATCCCTGATGAAGCTGACTTTCCCTACACCATCCGGGTGGTCTCCGAGCTCTTAAGCTCTAACGGTTCGACCAGCATGGCTTCGGTTTGTGGTTCGACTTTGTCTTTAATGGATGCCGGCGTCCCCTTAAAGAAACCGGTTGCCGGGATCGCCATGGGTTTATTGATTGAAGCCAAGCAACACTGCATCTTAACGGATATTCAAGGCTTAGAAGACCACACCGGCGATATGGATTTTAAAGTGGCTGGAACCAAGGATGGCATCACTGCCATGCAGATGGATTTGAAAGTCAAAGGCATCCCCTTGGCCATTTTAACCGAAGCCCTCGAACAAGCCCGGGTCGGACGTCAATTTATTTTAGATCACCTCTTCCAAACCCTGTCGGCTCCCAGGGCTCAACTGTCACCCTACGCCCCCAAAATCATTACCTTGACTATTCCGGTCGACCGTATCGGCGAAATCATTGGTCCGGGGGGCCGAGTCATTCGAGGAATTATTGAAACCACCGGGGCTCAGATCGACATCGAGGAAGATGGCCGAGTTTTTATTACCTCCACCGATGTCGAAGCTTTAACTAAAGCCAAAACCACCATCGAGACCATTATCAAAGAGGTTATGCCCGGTGAAGAGTACGATGGTATCGTTTCCCGGATCGAGAGCTTTGGCGCCTTTGTTGACTTAGCACCAGGGAAAAGTGGTTTAGTTCACGTCTCCCAGTTATCACCCCAATTTATTCGCCACCCGGAGGAAATTGTCAAGCTGGGTGACACCTTGCATGTCCGGGTGACCGAAATTGACTCCATGGGACGGATCAATTTGACCACTTTGACACCCGAGCACGAAGCTGAGGTCAAAGCCCGTCGTGAGTCCAACCGCCCGGCTGGGGCTAGTGGCCACTTCCGCTCCCGCCGACCCATGTCCCCGCCTCGCCACCGCTAACTCACCCCTGTCAAACCGCCCTGGTTTTGTTAGGATGGATACATGGATCAGTCGAATCTTGGCGATGAAGTTGGTGCTTTACGCACCAAGCTCACTGAAGCCTCAGTCCCCGAAGATTTACATCTTAAAGCCGAAGCCATGATCAAACGTCTGGAACGGACGGCTCAACTGGGTGGTTTTGTTGAAGAATACGAAAAATTAACTCACTATATAGATTGGGTGATTAAACTCCCGTGGCAGGCTTATTCCGGCGATAATTTGGATATCACTCACGCCAAAGCCATTCTCGATCAGCACCATTACGGCATGGAGGATATCAAGAGTCGCATTCTGGAATATTTAGCCATTCTCAAACTAAACCGGGATCAGGATGCGACCCATAACCTCTCCCGAGCCCCCATCCTACTTTTAGTTGGCTTGGTCGGTACCGGCAAAACCACTTTTGCTTACTCGTTGGCCGAAGCTATGAACCGGCAAATTATCCGTATCCCCTTTGGCGGCATGGGGTCCGGCCGTGATCTGCGTGGTCAATCCCGGCTCCATTTAGAGTCGGAACCAGGCTACGTCATCAAAGCTCTGGCTCGGGCCAAAACCAAAAATCCGGTCATTCTCCTGGATGAAATTGATCGGGTTTCGGAAGAATCCCGGGCGGATATTATGGGCGTCTTAGTTGAGCTCTTAGATCCGGAACAAAATCACAGCTTTTTGGATCATTATCTGGATTACCCCTTCGATGTCTCTCAAGTCCTGTTTATTGGGACCGCCAACGGCACTTCCCATATTGCCACTGCCGTCATGGACCGGATGGAGCCTTTAGCCATGCCGGCTTATAACGATCAGGAAAAATTGGCTATTGCCAAACAGTATTTATTTCCTAAAATAATGAAACAATCGGCTTTGCCCGAAGGGGTTTTAACTATTAATGACTCGGTTTGGACGCAAATCATCCGGCCTTTAGGTTACGATTCCGGTATTCGTTCTCTCCAACGTACGATCAGCGGCATCGTTAGAAAAATTGCCCGCCAGTATGTTGAGGGGTCAGTCAAGAGTCTGGTCATCTCCCCGGAAAACATAAAAACTTATCTGCCCTCATACCGTACCGAGTTATTGTAAACTTAACCAACCCCATTTAATTGATTAAATTCAAAAAAGGCTTTTATTTATGAAACCATCATTATCTTTGATTCCCTTGGGTGGCATCGGCAATGTCACCAAAAACATGTATGTCTATGCTTTTGAAAACCAATATTTGTTAGTTGATTGCGGTATGGGTTTCCCCGACCCAACCATGCTCGGAGTCGATTTACTTATTCCCGATGTCTCCTATCTACTCGATAAAAAGGAAGCCATTGTCGGTTTAATTCTGACTCACGCTCATGACGATCATATCGCCGGCTTGCCCTACATTCTGCCTCAACTCGGGACCAATTTCCCCATCTACGGATCTAAGTTAACCATTGGCTTCGCCGCCGACCGGCTGCATGAATTCGGTATTCCCGCCCGCTTTCAGGAATTACCCGACGGGCCGCTGACTCTGGGCCCCTTTACCATTAATCCGATTCGGGTCACCCATTCGGTACCCGATGCCCGTCACCTGGCTATCACCACTCCGGCCGGGATTATTTATCACGGTACCGATTTCAAATTCGATCTTAATCCAGTCGACGGTGTCTTGCCCGATCTACAAAAAATGGCGGCCATTGGCAGTCAGGGAGTTTTAGCCCTGCTTTCCGATTGTCTTAACGCTGAAAGTAATGATTTTTCCCAGTCCGAGTCCACTTTAAAGGAAATGTTCCTCAGGGAAATGCGGGGCGTCAAAGGTAAATGTGTCGTCACCATCATGAGCTCCAATATCCATCGTATCAGCCAAGCGGTCGAAGCCGCTTTAGCCTACAATCGGAAAGTCGCTTTTGTTGGCCGGTCTATCGAACAAAATGTGGCTACCGCCACTAAATTGGGTTTCTTGAAATTACCCCAGCCCCACCTGATTAATAAACGGGACATTAAAAACGTCCATCCCAAGCACCTTTGTGTCTTAATTGCCGGTTCTCAAGGCCAAATTGGTTCCTCGCTCTCCCGAGCCGCAGAGGGTGAACACCAACTGGTTACCATCACGCCCGATGATAAAGTCATTTTTGCTTCGGAAGCCATTCCCGGTAATGAGCAGAATGTCTACTCTACCATTGATACCCTCTCTAAAACCGGGGCTGATGTCACTTATTCCGATATCGATGCCTCGGTTCACGTTTCCGGTCACTCCTCCAGTATCGAACAAAAACTCTTAATCAACTTGATTAAACCCCGGCACCTAATCCCCATTGGCGGGACTTACCACCATATGATCCAGTACCGTAAAAACGCCCGCTCCATGGGCTATCGTGATGATCATATTCACCTCTTGGACAACGGTCAAATCTTGAAATTTGACCAGGACCGGGCTTGGGTTGATGCCACCTTGGATTTGAAAAACGTCATGGTCGATGGTTTAGGTGTTGGTGACGTCGGTCACATTGTTTTAAGAGACCGAGCTCGCATGAAAACCGATGGTATTGTCGTCATTATTGTCCCGGTGGAACAGCAAAGCGGCCAAGTCCGCGGTGACATTGAAGTTATTTCCCGCGGCTTTGTCTATATGAAAGAGTCCCAAGATATCGTGACGGCCATTAAGACTGAAGCTACCGCTTGTCTCAAGCACCGCGGTGTCGTCACCGATTGGCAGAACATCAGGAAAAAGATTGAAAACTCCGTCCAAAAGAAGCTCTACGACTTAACCGAGCGCCAACCCCTCATCCTCCCCGTCGTCATGGAAGTCTAATCTCAATCACTAACTCACCCAATTTTGCCACATCCGGTAAATTTCCCGCCGGTGACCGATTAAAACCACATAGATTACCTGTTTTGTTTTTCGATAGACAATCCGATAGTCTCCCACTCGAACGCGGTAAGCCCCCACCGTACCTTTAAGTTTCTCCTCACCTAAAAAAATCTGAGATCCCAACCACCTGATTTTACGAGCGATAATTAATTGTTCAAATTTGGGTAATCTCCTTAATTGTTTTTCGGCCTTGGCTGTCAATATTACCCTCATATTCCCAGCTCGGTCGCGATTTCCTCAAAATCTTTTCCGGTGGCAATACCCGCTTCGGTTACCGCTTTTTTGTCGATATAATCCTCAAGATGAGATACCAATTGATCATACAACCCTTTACCAATTAAATAAGCCTTCACTTGACTTCTTTTTGCCACCGCCACTGGATAGTCAGCCGCGGCGGCGATGGCTTTATTAGGATTGGCTTTAAGTTGAGACAGCGAAATTTGCGTCATAGCTCAAATATACCAATTAATCGACCAATTCACAAGACCAGTAACTATCACTCCGGGGGTGCAGTGATCTAGACACACCGGGATCCAAGATAATCCTTAATCCGCTCGGGGATCAGTTCATTTTCCGGAATCGGGACATCTTGAAGATCTTTAAGGCCAAATTTACCGGCATATAATTTGGCCAGGTTCCCACCCTGATCTAAATACGCTTTTACTTCCCTCATCCCTTGGTAATACATGCTTTCTCGGCCGTTGCTGCCTGGACTTCTGGTGTCCGTTAAACCTCGTTTTAATCGAAAGGTTCGTCTAAATGCCAGTGGCCGGCCAAATATTTTAAAGCGTGGTGTTTCCGGGAAATCAGGGCAGTCTGGGGCGACAGATAATCACCCAGAAACGAGGCTAAGCCCTCTTCGGTTTTGAGATAAAATGGCCAAGGTTTTTGAAAGAGGGGTTTAACCTGTCGAGACATGTTGACCGCTCGGACCACATGACCGTCAATTTCATGGGCTAGGGTATTATCCAAGTCACAAAAATCCCAGTTAATTTCTTGGCTCCACGAGTTTCGCACTTCACGTCACCATCAATTCATAACGCAGGGCCTCAGTGATAGCTGATTTAATGGTTTCCCATT